>NZ_JACLCT010000052.1:0-24057 GCF_014218915.1 Chryseobacterium sp. C2(2020) | reverse complement strand
AATCTTGTAATAAGCTCTTATTTTTCATCCTAAATAAATAGGCTGTCGTAAAATGAAAGGTTTTTCAGTGACCTCTAGAAAAGTCCGTTTTTGTTATTTTGGTAATATTCAGATCAATTATATATTGACCCATCGCTCGTCAATTATCAATCATCAATTGTCGATCATTCAAATTGGAGCTGTTTCCAGCTTTCGCTACTCGCTTTTTTTTGTTTTCGGCGGCTGCGGAGCAGCCGCCGAAAACAAAAAAAGAGCTCAGACATGCCGCTCAATCTGGGCTAAAACATTCTCCACAGCTCAATATTTGACGTTAAAATCAATCATCAGTAGATTTCAGTGCCCATGCAATCAGCGGAGCCTGCATAAAAAGCCTTCCCAATCTCTGATTATCCGTGTTCAGTCCAAAAGAATCCCTTCTGTTTTTGTATTGGGCAATATTCCCGGGAAAAACAGCCGCGAAAAATCCCGCAACAATTCTTCCCATATTTTTTCTGTATTTTTTAGGCGTTGCGATCATTGCCGTTCCTAAAGCGATTTCGGCAACTCCCGAATAAACAACAGTATCATCTTTATCCAGAGGAACCCATTCCGGAACCTGTGCCTGAAACTCTTTCCTTGCGAAAGTAAGATGTCCTATTCCTGCGGTAATTAAAAATGCGCCGAGTGCAATTCTTGAAATATTTTTTGCTTCCATAATATAAATATTTGTGGGGTTATGATGTAGACTATCCAAATTTCAGACCATGAAAAAATCTAAAAATCCTGAACACCGGATATATGAGAAAAATTATTAAATTTAGCCAACAGAAAAATCTAATATTTCATGATAGATAAAAGAGTAAAAAATGCAAAGGAAGCCATCGAAGGCATTAAAGACGGAATGACATTAATGTTAGGAGGATTCGGACTTTGCGGAATTCCTGAAAACTCAATTAATGCCTTGGTAGAGAGTGATGTAAAAGACTTAACCTGTATTTCAAACAACGCCGGAGTAGACGATTTCGGTTTGGGATTACTGCTTCACAAAAGACAGATCAAAAAAATGATTTCCTCTTATGTAGGAGAAAATGCAGAATTCGAAAGACAGATGCTTTCAGGAGAACTGGAAGTGGAACTTACTCCACAGGGAACTTTGGCAGAAAAATGCAGAGCGGCACAGGCTGGAATTCCCGCTTTCTACACACCGGCAGGTTTCGGGACGGAAGTAGCGGAAGGAAAAGAAGTAAAAGATTTCAAAGGAAAACCCCACATTCTGGAATATGCTTATGAAGCGGACTTCTCAATTGTAAAAGCATGGAAAGGAGATCACGCCGGAAACCTTATCTTCAAAGGATCGGCAAGAAACTTCAATCATCCGATGGCGGGAGCAGGAAAAATTACTATTGCAGAAGTAGAGGAATTGGTAGAGCCGGGAGAATTGGATCCCAACCAGATTCACATTCCGGGAATCATGATCCAGAGAATTTTTCAGGGTGAGAAATTCGAAAAAAGAATCGAGCAGAGAACCGTTAGAAAAAGAGATTAATTTTAAATTTCTTCATAAAAATAATACCCCGAAATCAACATTCGGGGTAATTTATTTTAGTTATAAAAGCCTAATTGTCATTCTGAACAAAGTGAAGAATCTCACAATCATATCAACTTCCATCTCATCTACACCAAAGTTTTTCTTTCCCCGATCTGCTGTCTCCACATGGCATAATACAAACCTTTTTCTTCAATAAGATTAAGATGAGAGCCGGTTTCTACAATTTGTCCGCGTTCCAGAACGTAAATTCTGTCGGCGTGCATAATCGTGCTTAAACGGTGTGCAATAAGAACCGTAATCTGTTCCTTTTCTTTAGAAATTTCTTTAATGGTTGTGGTAATTTCCTCTTCGGTAATACTATCCAGTGCAGAAGTAGCTTCATCAAAGATCAGCAAATGAGGTTTTCTCAGTAACGCTCTGGCAATCGCAATTCTCTGCTTTTCACCACCGCTTAGTTTTAGTCCGCCTTCACCAATCACGGTATTAATTCCGTTTTCAGCACGCTCCAGAAGAGCGGTACAGCTTGATTTTTTTAAAGCCGATTGCAAATCTTCTTCCGTTGCGGATGGATTTACAAACAAAAGATTTTCTTTAATAGTTCCAGCAAAAAGCTGAGTGTCCTGCGTTACAAATCCGATCTGGTTTCTCAGTTCATCAAAATCAAATTCCTTTCCGTTGATATTGTTGTATAAAATAGATCCTTCCTGCGGTCTGTATAATCCCACCAACAGTTTTACCAAAGTACTTTTTCCCGAACCGCTTGGTCCTACAAAAGCAATGGTCTCTCCGTTTTTTACGTTAAATGAAATAGAATTTAAAGCCTTATAATGCGCAGTCTGATGCTGAAACGAAACTTTTTCAAACTCAAGCTCCTCAATAGCTCCGATTTTCTTTGGCGTTAAAGGTTTTGGTTCCACTTCTTTTTTCATCACCCGGTCGAAATTATTCAGCGAAGCCTGCGCTTCACGGTAAGAAATGATGATATTTCCAATTTCCTGCATCGGTCCAAAAATAAAGAATCCGTAAAACATTAACGATAAATACTGTCCCGGAGTTACAATATTTTTAAAAATTAATAACAACAACGTAAATGTGATGATCTGCTGTAAAAAATTAACCAGAGTTCCCTGTACAAAGCTTAAAGAACGGATGCTTTTAACCTTTCTCAGTTCCAGATTCAGAATTTTGTAGGTATTGTTGTTCAGACGTTCCACTTCCTGATTGGTCAGTCCCAGACTTTTTACGATCTCAATATTTCTGAGACTTTCCGTAGTACTTCCCGCAAGATTGGTTGTTTCGGTAACAATATTTTTCTGAATGGTTTTTATTCTTTTACTTAATAAATTCGTTACCACTGCAATAAAAACTATTCCCACCACATAAACCGGCATAATCGACCAGTGCAGACGAATTGCGTACACAGAAACGAAAATGATACTCACCAGAATTCCGAAAAAAACGTTGATGAAATTATTGATGAACTTTACAGAATCTTCCCGAACCTTCGTTAAAATGGAAAGCGTTTCACCACTTCTCTGGTCTTCAAATTCCTGAAAAGGAAGCCTCATCGAATGCTTCAGACCATCCGTGAATATTTTAGCCCCAAATTTCTGAATAATCACATTCACCACATAATCCTGAAACGCTTTGGCGATACGGCTGATCATCGCAGTACCGATTAAAAGCCCTAAAAAGTAAAAAACTCCATGATAGATATCAGTTCCGTAGAGATATTCTTCCATATTTCTCGGAAGGGTTTTCTCTTTATCGAAAAAATTGGGATGGGTAACAAGTTTGTCTAATATATTCCCTGTAATGGCAGGTGCAAATAAAGAAAATACCTGATTTACAGCGGCTAAAAACAGCGAAATAATAATCAGCCATTTGTAAGGCTTTAGGTAATGTAATAAAATTTTCATCGGTTAAATTAAGACATACAAATTTACAACAATTTAAGAAGTAACATTTATCATAGGATAAGAAAGAAAATTATTTCGTAATTCTGAAAAAATGGCTAATTTGGCAGGATAAGATTAAGCTATGCTGACTAAAGAACAAATTGCACAAAGAATTTCAAGAGAAGTAAAAGACGGATATTATGTAAATTTAGGAATCGGAATTCCAACATTGGTTGCCAACTACGTTCCGGATAATCTTTCGGTAGAGTTCCAGAGTGAGAACGGAGTTTTGGGAATGGGACCATTTCCTTTTGAGGGAGAAGAAGATGCAGATGTCATCAATGCCGGAAAACAGACGATCACGATTTTAGACGGAGGTTCCTTCTTCGATTCGGCGTTCAGTTTCGGGATGATCAGAGCACAGAAAGTGGATCTTACCATTTTGGGAGCCATGGAAGTTGCCGAAAACGGAGATATTGCCAACTGGAAAATTCCGGGGAAAATGGTGAAAGGAATGGGCGGGGCAATGGATCTTGTAGCTTCGGCGGAAAATATTATTGTTGCGATGATGCACGTAAACAAAGCAGGAGAAAGCAAAATTCTGAAAAAATGTACCTTACCTTTAACCGGAGTAAACTGCGTGAAAAGAGTGGTTACAGAATTAGCCGTTTTAGATGTTACGCCTCAGGGTTTTAAACTTGTTGAAAGAGCTCCGGGAGTTTCTGTGGAGCACATCATACAATCTACAGAAGCCGATCTGATTATTGAAGGAGAAATTCCGGAAATGCAGTTTTAGCACAATAAAAAAATAATCCGTCTCATAAAGGCGGATTATTTTTTTGAATAGTGTATTAATAAGCTGGGTTTTGCGGAAAATTTTTATTCTGATTAAGATCTAAAACCGTCTGCGGAATAGGTCTTAAAATTTTCTTGGCTCCGTTATTACCATTGAAGTTAGAAGCACTTGTAATTTTATAATTGTACTGTACAGTTCTCGTAATAAGAGTTCCTGTACGCTTAAGATCAAACCATCTGTTGTATTCTCCAAGCATTTCTCTGCCGCGTTCATCAAGAATATAATCGATGTTAAATTCTGCCGGTGTAGCATCCGGAACTCCAGCTCTTGCTCTTACTGCATTCAGTCTTAAAAGTCCTAAAGCAGAATTTCCTGATTTCAAATAGGCTTCTGCTGCAATAAGATACGTATCTGCAAGTCTTGAAACAATAATATCTCTCGTACTTACGGCTCCCGTGCTAGATGGAGTTGAAGGGGAAGGATCATCAAACTTTTTCACAGGAATGGTCTGGTAATCCAGATTCTTCACCAAAGTATAAGCTGCATCAAAAGTTCCTTTGTCGTGGTAAACGAATCCCGGAGCGAGTTTTGAAGCATTGGCAGACAGCCACGCTGTTTTATCTGCTGTGGTATACCATAAAGGTTCATAAAAATGTTTAATTCTCAGCGTAGATTTATCTGCTACTCTGAAAAAGTCGTAATATCTTTCATACACAACGTTCATAAAGGTAGACTCCCATCTCAGATCTCCTTTTTTAAATAAATTCAATGCGTAAGATGTCGGGCAAAGATTATAACTTCTTAACGGAGCGTTACCATTAGTTTCTGCACCGCCAAGATATGAACTGAAGTAGTAAAACTGCTTGTTTCCAAGGGTAGTAGGAGATGTACTGGTAGAGGCAAAATCATACTGTACAGAAAAAATAGTTTCAGCATTAAGATCTTTACCGGGGTAAAATAAATCAGCAGGGGCAATTGTTAATCCCTGTCCTGCGATGGCTGCATCTGCATACGTTGCCGCAGTTGCAAAATCTGAAGCCGAACCGAAAGTCTCATAGCCTCGGGTAAGGTATACTTTTGCCAAAAGATCATTCACTGCTCTTTTATTAACTTTTCCGCTGGTAGAATAAGCTTGTGTTCCTACCGCTGCAAGTGAAGCTTTCAACTCATTGATGATGTACGTATATACTTGTTCTGCTGAATTTCTGTCAAACTGAAGAACTGGCAAAGTAAAGTTCTCTTCTACAATCGGTACTCCGCCATACGTCTGCACCAGCAGAAAATATGCATTGGCTCTTAAAAACCTTGCTTCTCCCACCAATACCGGAACATTGGCGGTCTGTTCTGTAATTTTGGAATAGTATACAGTCTTATTTACCGCCTGAATAAGCTGATAGCAGGATGTATATAACTGATCCACACCTTCTGAAGCGGGAATAAGCTGAGTATATTGGCTGAGACCTGCCGGTTCCGGCGTTCTTCCTTCCGCATACATATCTGTACCCGCTACAAAAAGCCACGGATCTCCACCATAGATACTTTTTAACCATGCATAATCGGTATTCACAAGTAACTGAAACCCTACCGCAGTCTTATAGGCATCGTCTGCAGGAGCATTAGACAAACTTTCTTCTTCGAGAAAATCGCTGCAGGAATTGAAAATCGAGGCGGCGAAAATTAATGTTAAGAATATCTTTTTCATGATTGTAGAATTAAAATTTAGCACTTAGTCCTAATTGTGTAGTAATAGAAGCCGGTCTGTTGATCCCGATATTTGCGGCTGCCCATTCAGGATCATATCCGTCGAATTTGGTAAATACAAAAGGATCGAGAACATTAATGTAAACTCTGAGATTGCTCATCTTTATTTTGCTGAGGAATTCCGAATCAAAGGTATATCCAAGTGAAATGTTTTTTACCTTCACAAAAGAAATATCTCTGTAATACCCGAATCCTGTAGACCAAAATGCTCCTGCTCCTGTAGCAACCGGACCCGGTCTTGGATTAGTTGTATTAGCATTAGCTGCAAGTCCTGCACTATTAGTTGGTACAAAATATTCCATCGCCATTTTCTGACGGCCTCTGTCTGAAACATCGGCAAAATTTTGATGAAAAGTACTGAGAACCGTTTGTCCCTGACTGGTAATAATAGAAAAATTGAAATCGAATTTCCCTACCGTAAGTCTGGAGTAAAAACTTCCCTGCCATTTCGGAACCGAACTGCCGATAACCGTTCTGTCATTTGCATCAAATTTTCCGTCGCCGTTAAGATCTTTCGGACGTGCCATTCCCGGAGCCTGCCCGTAAGCGGCTGCCTGCGCTGCCTCACTTTCCTGCCAAACTCCGTCGTACACATAATTGAAATTCGGGTTTAAGCTGGAACCTAAAATAAGAAGATTTCCCTTATCGCTTACCTGATCCTTATTGTAAATAGATTCGAGTTTATTTACGTTTTTCGTAAAGGTAAAAGTCGTCTCCCAGTTTATGAGTTTACTTTTAATATTTTTTGTGGTCAGTAATATTTCAACCCCTTTGTTACTTACAGATCCTACATTCGAGTAGGTATATTTAATCCCCATTTCTGCGGGAAGCTGTTGTCTGTAGATCAGATTATCGGAAAGCCTGTCGTATACATCAACAGTACCGCTGATTCTGTTTTTTAAAAATCCGAAATCCAGCCCGAAATTAAGCTCCCTTGTTTTTTCCCATGTAAGGAGCGGATTCGCGAAAACGGAGGATTGTAATCCCGGAACGAGTGTACTGCCATTAGCATAAAAAGTCTGCTGATCCAGTAATGCAAGCGACTGATAAGGTGCAACATTGTCGTTTCCGGTATATCCGATACTTGCTCTTAGTTTTAATTCTGAAATAGAAGATACATTTTCAAGAAAAGATTCCTTACTTATTTTCCATCCCAATGCTAAAGAAGGAAAAGCAGTCCACTTATTGCCGGTGGATAATACCGAAGAACCATCCCATCGGGTAGATGCCGTCAATAAATATTTATCTTTAAACCCGTAATTCAGTCGTACAGCATAAGAATTAAGAGTTCTCTTCATGTAAGGAGCCGCCTGAAGCTGGTAACTGCTCTGAAGTCCGAAGCCCAGATTATAAAATTCAGAATTAAAAGGCTGTCCGTTAGAATAGCCATAGGAAGATTCTTCTTCATTAGAGTAAATACTTTGCAGCAACAATAGACTTACATCATGAACATCTTTAAAAGTATGTTTTATATCAATCTGATTATCCCACGTATAATTGAAATTTTCGGTTTTGCCTACAGAAGCAGAGTTGAGTCTGTTAAGCGCAATACCTACATTTGTTTCCGCTGTGTTGGAGATCCCGAGTCTTGAGTTTGAAAATCCTGCAGAAAATGTAGTTTTTAAAGAAAGCCATTTTTTAGGCTGATATTGAAAAAATAAATTTCCCAAAGTCTGCCACACCCTTTCATTTTGTCTGGAGTTGGCAATTTCCAGAAGAGGGTTGATGGTACTTGTCTTATTAATTGCCCAGGATCCGTCCGGATATGTAAGTTTTCCGGGTAATAAAAACAGTTGTCCCGGAATATCGTTTCCATTTGCATCTACTGCGTAAGGCGAAATAAGCGGACTGAAACTGAATGCCGATCTCATGGCAAGATCACTTCCGTATTCTGTAACAGTTCTTGCAACCGTTATATTAGCACCAGTTGTAAATTTAGAATTGATCTTATGATTAATTCCCAGTTTAAAAGTATACTTGTCGTTAGAATCATTGGCAATAATCCCTTCATTTCCCTGAATACCGAAAGATAAATTATATCCCAGTCCTCCTTCAGATCTTCCCGAAACATTAATGTAATGATTTTGGGTAGAACCCGGCTGAAGTACCGCATCATACCAGTCGAAATTATAGCCGTTATTGGCTCTCTGTACAAGAAGAGGACTCTGGTTTCCGGCAAGTGTTGCCAGTTGTGCAGGAGTCTGGGTCATAGGATTTGCGCTGAGATATGCTGCCTGATGAAAGCGCCACCATTCTTCTCCGGACATCATTTTCGGTAAACGGGCGGCAGTTCTTACCCCATAAGAAGTTTCCAGAGAAACACTTACTCCGGATTTTACGGTAGCTCCGTTTTTAGTGGTTACCAAAACCACTCCGCTCGCTCCTCTGGAACCGTATATTGCAGCAGAAGAAGCGTCCTTAAGAATGTCCATTCTGGCAATATCCTGAGGATTCAGAAAATCGATATTATCCGTAGGAACTCCGTCTACAACATATAATGGATTTCCGGATGAGATGAGAGAGTTATTTCCGCGGATCGTCATTTTAAAACCATCGCCCACTCTCCCAGAATTCGAAGTTATCTGTACTCCGGGCATACTTCCCTGAATACCTTCCAGTGCACTTGTAGTATTTCGTTCTATAATTTTGTCGGTACTTAAAGTATTTACAGATCCTGTAAGATCTGATTTTTTAACGCTGCCGTAACCTACCAGTACAATCTGCTCGATGCTTTTTGTTTTTTCTTCCTTTAACGGAACCGCGATAAAAGAACGATTGTTCACCGGGATAATCTGCGACTGAAATCCTTCATTTTCAACAGAAAGCGAAGACTGATCCTTAAGCAGTTTGATGATGAAATTTCCTTCAGCATCTGTAGTAACAGAATTTTCTGTACCTTCTTCCTTCACCGTTGCGTTAGGAACAGGAGCCTGCTTGCTGTTAGTAATCTTTCCGCTTACCTCTTTACCCTGCTGCGCAAAAACTGCTACAGAGGAAAACAGAAACAAAACAGCAAGCTTTTTTCGAATCAGAAAGCCGGATTTTGCTATTTTTTCAGATGACATAATTTTAGTTTTTTTTTTGAATTAAATGTTTTTCTTTTCAATAAGAATCAGAGCTTAGCTACTTCCCGAAATTCTGTTGAAAAAACGAATTAAAAACTTTTGTGTAATCGATTGCGCAATTTGATTTTATTATCTGGCTTCTATATTAAACTTTTTTTAATAAAAATTTTATTTTTTTTAATATAATGTTAACTTTAAATTTTAAATAATTGATATTCAGTAATTTATTTTATTAATTGTGTATTTTAAAATGTGATTTTTATCATGTTTTATAAAATATTCTTCTTTTTAAATCTCCCAAAATCAATAGCAAGAAGGAAGTTTTTTCTTAATTCTGTGAAAAAAGAAACATTTGAAAAAGTAAAAATGATTGAAAAAAAAGATCTTGCAAAAATTAGAGTTATTTTTCAGTTTCATGTTAAAATTCGTCTAACATTTCCATAACAATTTGAATGTCCTAAAAGTTCAGAATAATAACAATACAAAAATTAATAGGAGAAGGCTTTATTTCATTTTAACAATTAGGAAACAATTGGCTTTAGTCTAAACTTATCAGCATTTAAATTAAAAACAATTTAGATCACAAATCTTTGTACTGAATTAAGTCTAATATAATTAATTAACGTGAGTTTGGGATAAGTCTTCTTAACCGCAAGGGTTAAACAAATAGATTCAATTATCAGGAATTCAGCTTTTAAAATATACAAAGGCGTAGAACTTATCAAAGTAATACCATTTTGTCTGAGGTTAATTAATGAAATGCAATAGCCTGATTATCAGTTGGTTTTTTTTAATAAAAACCGTGTAAATCTTTATCAGACATAAAAAATCCATCCTGCAGTATGCAAGATGGATGGTATTTTTGTATTAAAAGAGAATAAAGTCTCAGTTAGCTTATATTATTTACCGTCCTGCGCTCCGAAAACCTTCTGCAAAATACTTGTGGTTCTCATGGCAGGCGTATTTCGGATTCCGCTTTCTTTTTCTGCCACCATTTTGAAAACCCCGTTGATGGTTTCTGTGGTTACATATTCATTAAGATCTGTGGTTACAGCCTGTCCGGTAAAAGTATTGTATTTAGAAATAATATTGCTCCAGACTTTATCGGCTCCCACTTTTCCCAGTGAAGCTTTTATTTTTGGCTGAAACGCTGTAAATAATTGCGATTGAGTTTTAGTCTGTAAATAGTTTGTCGCTGCATTATTACTTCCCAGTAAAATATTTTTAGCATCCGTAATCGTCATTGAAGTAATCGCTTTCGTAAAGATAGGAGCGGCTTCCGTTACGGCATCTTCTGCAGCTCTGTTGAGTAATTTCACTCCTTGGTCTGCAAGACTTCCCAACCCGATAGAGCGTAAAGTCGTGTCGATTTTTCTCAGTTTTTCGGGCATTAAGATTTTTACCGCTTCATTTTTCAGGAAACCGTCTGTAACGCCCAGTTTTTTTACGCCTTCATTTACACCGAGACTCAGAGCTTCCTTTAGTCCAGAAGAAATTTGAGTTGATGTAAGACTTCCGAGATTGATTGGAGATGTGGTTGTAGTTGTTTTTGGAGTGGTTGCTGTTCCGCTGGTTTGAGCAGGAACTTTTGGATTGTTAAGATCAATTCCTGTCTGATCTTTCACGGTAGATTTTATAACATCTAAAATCTGTGCCTGTGCGGAAACTGAAAATAAAAGTCCGCCCACCAGTAAAAATGTTTTTCTCATCATTTATTTTTTTGCAAAATTAGATGTTTTCTTATTTAATAAGTTAAATTACGGTTAAAAATTTTCAGAAAATAAGTATATTCGCTTAAATCTTAAATCCACAAAATGCAGCGTTTTTTACTGATACTTTCTGTGCTTTTTTCAAGTCTCTTTTTTACTCAAACCAGATTAAATTTAATTCCCTACCCGCAAAAGGTTGAATTAAAAACAGGGAATTTCGAGGTAAGCGGGAATACACTTTTCGTGGGAGATAAAAAATCGAATGAATACAAATATTTTATGGATAATTTTAAAAAAATCTATCCAAAAAATTCATCTCAAAACATAAAAAAAACAAAACCAAATTTTATTTCGCTACTGTTAAATAAAGATTTAAAAACTGATAATAAACGAGAGTTTAATTCAAATTACATTATAAATATCAGCAACGAAATGATGATGGTTGTTGGGAAGAACCCTGAAGGTCTTTTTCAAGGCATCCAAACTCTTTTACAATTAATAAAAACTTCAGAAGACGGAAAAATTCCCGCTCTCGAAATCCAAGATTCCCCAAAATTTCAATGGAGAGGAATGCATTTGGACGTTTCCAGACATTTTTTCACCGTTGAAGAAGTAAAACAATACATTGATTATCTTGCCATGTATAAACTGAATACGTTTCACTGGCATTTAACCGACGATCAGGGTTGGAGAATTGAGATCAAAAAATATCCTAAATTAACGCAGATCGGTTCAAAACGTAAAGAATCCATGATCGGAGCCTATGTTGACAATACCTTCGACGGAAAACCTTACGGACCTTATTTTTATACACAGGAACAGATTAAAGAAGTCGTAAAGTATGCTCAGGAAAGACATGTTACCATAGTTCCGGAAATAGAAATGCCGGGTCATGCTTTAGCTGCATTGTCTGCTTATCCGGATTTAGCCTGTATAAAAGGATCTTTCGAACCGGCTACGAAATGGGGTGTTTTTGATGATGTTTTTTGTCCTAAAGATGAAACTTTTACCTTTTTAGAAAATGTTTTAGATGAGGTAATTGCTCTTTTTCCTTCGCAATACATCCACATCGGAGGCGATGAATGCCCGAAAACAAGATGGAAAGAATGCCCTCATTGTCAGGAATTGATCAAAAAAAATAATCTGAAAGATGAACATGGTCTGCAAAGCTATTTTATACAAAGAATTGAAAAATATGTAAACTCAAAGGGCAGAAAAATTATTGGCTGGGACGAAATTCTGGAAGGCGGACTGGCTCCGAATGCTGCTGTAATGAGCTGGACAGGAATAAAAGGCGGGGTAGAAGCTGCAAAATCCGGTCATTTTGCCGTCATGACGCCCGGATCTTACTGTTATTTCGATCATTATCAGGGAGATCCTGCAACAGAGCCGAACGCTTTCGGAGGATTTACGCCTTTGGATAAAGTCTATTCTTATAATCCGATTCCCGAAGAACTGAATGCTGAACAGGCAAAATATATTTTAGGAGTTCAGGCAAATTTATGGACGGAGTATATTCTCGATTTCAAACACGTTCAGTATATGATTTTCCCGAGATTACTGGCGCTTTCTGAAGTGGGATGGGGAACTGCTGATCCTAAAAATTACAAAGAATTCGAAGGAAGAGTAATTCATGAATTCAAAAATCTGGATAAAATGGGAGTGAATTACGCCAAAAGCATTTACAATGCTTCAGGGAAAGTAATTTCTTCTGAAAATGGAGTAGCTTACGAACTTTCAACCTCTCAGAATCCGGGTGGAATACAATATACAGTGGATGGAACGGATCCTTCTGCCAATTCTCAGAACTATAAAAATCCTGTTCAGATTTCAAAATCAATGACGGTAAAATCTGCCTATTTCGAAAATGGACAGCTTAAAAGCGCTGTATCTTCCCAAAGTTTCACGATATCCAAAACAACCGGAAAAAAAATTACATTAGAAGAACAGCCAAGTGAAAATTATTCTTTTGGAGGAGCTTTTACTTTAGTCGACGGAATTACTGGAAACCAAAAACAATTGGGAAAAACATGGCTCGGTTTTAATGGAAAAGATGTGGTCGCAACCATTGATTTTGGACAGAAAACTCAGTTTTCGGAAGTCTATTTCAATACTTTAGACAACAAAGGAAGCTGGATTCATTTCGCTAAATCTGCCCAGATTTTTGTGTCTGACAATGGAACAGATTTTAAACTGATTAAAGAAATCGGAAAAGAAGAAATCCTTTCAGCAAAAGGAAAAATTAAAGTGAATGTAGGAAACCAGAATTCAAAATTTATTAAGGTTAAAATAGAAAATGCAGGCATTATTCCTGCGGGAAATCCGGGTTCAGATTCTAAAGCGTGGCTTTTTGTTGACGAAATTGGCGTAAATTAGCCTTAGAAATTTTATTATGCAGGATTCAGTACTTTCTTCAGAATTTACTTCTTCGCCGGAACTGGTGGAAAAGCTTTACAGATACGGAGTTACAAAAACCTATAATGAAGGCGATATTATTCTGGATGAAAATTCGTCTATCCGTTCTATCCCGATTGTAATGAAAGGGATGATGAAGGTGATCCGTACCGAAGAAGACGGGAGGGAAATTCTTCTGTACTACATCAAAGCAGGAGAAAGCTGCATTATGTCTTTTCTGGGCGGAATGCACAATGAAAAAAGCATCGTAAAAGCGGAAGTAGAAGAAGATACCGAAATTCTGTTTCTACCTGTTGACAAGGTTTCATTGTTTATTAAAGAATATCCGGAATGGCTCGATTATATTTTCAGGCTGTATCATAAACGCTTTGAAGAACTCTTGGATATCATCAATGCGATCGCTTTTAAAAAAGTAGATGAAAGACTGCTGAATCTTCTTCACAAAAAATCCGAAATTCTGAATTCCAAAACCATCATAATCACCCACGAACAGCTTGCCAATGAACTCGGAACAGCCAGAGTCGTTGTTTCCCGGCTCCTGAAACAGCTCGAAGATTCCGAAAAACTCCAGCTCGGACGAAATAAAATTACGATTTTAAAAGATTAGACAAAACTCTTCGAAATCTTATCTAAGTGAATAGTTTATGCTGAGCTTGTCGAAGTAGCTTCGCAAACTTAAAAACATTGAGTAGTCAAAAACTCTTCGCGAACTTCGCGATCAAAAAAAATATTAATATCCTTTCAACATAACAAACGTAATTCATGTTAAATGTTTACAAAGATTCTATATTACTTCACTGAATTTCTTAGCGGTCTTATCTAAGTGAAAAGTTTATGCTGAGCTTGTCGAAGTAGCTTTGCGAACTTAAAAACATTTAGTAGTCAAAAAAAGCTTCGTGAACTTCGCGATCAAAAAAATCTTACGAGTTCGCAAACTTAAAAAAAAACGGTATAAAAAAGCCGTTCTGTAACAAAAGTAGCGGTACACCTTTCCCAATATCTTCAATTTTGCATCATAAAGTTGAAAACATGGAAATTTTTGGATATCTCGCTTCTGTTTTAATAGGAATTTCGTTAGGTTTAATCGGTGGCGGCGGAAGCATTCTTACCGTTCCCGTTTTGGTTTACCTTTTCGGATTAGACGCTTTTCTGGCAACAGAATATTCCCTTTTTATTGTGGGGATCAGCAGTGTGGTCGGTTCAGTTTCCTATTTTAAAAAAGGATTGGTAAATTTAAAAACTGCCCTTGTTTTCGGCATTCCGTCCATTATTTCTATTTTCCTGACGCGAAATTATATTGTACCCTTAATTCCCGATGAAGTTGTTACAGTCAGCAACTTTGTGGTAACCAAAGATATTCTGTTGCTTTTAATTTTTGCAGGATTAATGATTTTGGCTTCCTACAAAATGATTCAGAAAACTACAGATTGTGTTACCAAAACATCAGATTTACAGAAAAACAGTACCCTTTTGGCAGCAGGAGAAGGATCTGTTGTAGGAATTTTAACAGGCTTAGTCGGAGCAGGAGGCGGATTTATGATCATTCCCGCACTCGTTAATCTTCTTAAAACTCCAATGAAAGTAGCCATCGGAACTTCACTGGTAATCATTTCGCTCAATTCGCTTATCGGATTTTTCTCATCAATGAATACTGTGAAAATCGATTGGAAATTATTAGCCACCATTTCATCAATTGCTATTATCGGTATCATCATCGGTTCGCAGTTATCCAAAAAAATCGACGGAAAAAAACTCAAGCCTGCATTCGGATGGTTCATTCTTGTGATGGGAATTTATATCATCATTAAAGAAATTTTTTTATAGTTTTTTCTTTATTAGGGCAGCTAGAACTATGTTCGTAAACTTCGGTAAAAGCATTCGCTTTGATCTCGTTTATGCCCTCCGTTCCCGCTTTTTTGTTCCGCTGCGCTCCACAAAAACAGCTTCACTCAGGTCGGGCTGCGAAAGATTCCTGGTAAAAAATGTCAAAGTTTTTAAATTTCTGAATTTAGAAAATAAAATACACGAAATCCAATCTTTTATAAACGTTAACAGCTTTGTGATACTCAAAAACAATGGTAGTTAAAAAACATTTGGGTATATAGTGTTTTAATGTGAGTTTGATGTAAAAACATTACAAAAGTATCAATAGGAATGGGCTTCAGCCCATTTTAATAATCAAGAAAACAATCGGCTTTAGCCAAAACTTATACTAAAATTTCGGTTAAAGTTAATTTTAATTAAAAAACTTTGAAATTCAATATCTTATAAGCGTTAGCTTCTTTGTGAAACGCAAAAATCACAATAGTTAAAAAAATCTTCGTGGTCTTTGTGTTCAAAAATAAAACCCTTCTGTAACAAAAGTAGCGGTACAGAAAATCTTAAACTCGGAAATTTGTATCAGAAAAAATAAGTAAAATTTAAAATCATAAAAAATGAAAATAGAACAGATTTATACAGGATGTCTTGCACAGGGAGCTTATTACATTGTTTCTAACGGTGAAGCGGCAATTATAGACCCGCTAAGAGAAACTCAGCCTTATATTGAGCGTCTTAAAAAAGATAACGTTACGCTGAAATACATTTTTGAAACCCACTTTCACGCGGATTTTGTAAGCGGACATTTAGATTTAAGCAAAAAAACGAATGCACCGATTGTGTACGGACCGACTGCAAAACCTGAGTTTGAAGCCATTATTGCAGAAGATAATCAGGTTTTTAAAGTAGGAAACATCACTATAAAAGTCCTTCATACACCCGGTCATACCATGGAAAGTTCATCTTTTCTTCTGATTGACGAAAACGGAAAAGAAAGAGCACTTTTCAGCGGAGATACTCTGTTTTTAGGTGATGTAGGCCGTCCCGATCTGGCACAGAAAGCAGCAAACATGACGCAGGAAGAATTGGCAGGCTTACTTTATGAAAGTCTTTACAGCAAAATTTTACCTTTGGATGATGACATTACCGTTTATCCGGCACACGGAGCGGGTTCTGCATGCGGAAAAAATATGCAGAAAGAAACGGTAGACTCACTGGGAAATCAGAAGAAAACCAATTATGCATTGAATCAGAAAGATAAACAAAGTTTCATCAAAGCAGTGACAGAAGGACTTCTTCCGCCTCCTGCGTATTTTGGAATGAATGTGGCAATGAACAAAAAAGGCTACGACAGTTTCGATGAAGTCTTGTCTAAAGGTTTACAGGCTCTTTCCCCTGATGAATTTGAAGAAATGGCAGAACATTCAGGTGCTTTGATTTTGGATGTACGAAATAACGAAGATTTCGCGAAAGGATTTGTTCCGCAATCTATTAATATCGGATTGAATGGCGATTTTGCACCTTGGGTCGGAGCTTTGATTGTAGATGTAAAACAGCCGATTCTGCTCATTACCAACGAAAAAGAAGAGGAAGAAACCGTGACCCGATTAAGCCGTGTAGGATTTGACAACGTTCTCGGATTTTTAAAAGGAAGTTTCGAAGCATGGAAAGACAGCGGAAAAGAAATAGATTCCGTTAACAGAATTTCCGCACAGCAATTTGAACAGGAAATAAAAGAAAAAGAAGCGAAAATTATTGATGTCCGAAAAGAAAGTGAATACAATGCAGAACACATAGATGAAGCATTCAACAAACCTTTGGCATACATCAACGAATGGATCAGTTCAATCGATCCGGCAGAACATTTCTATCTTCACTGTGCAGGAGGTTACAGAAGTATGATGGCTGCAAGTATTCTTCAGGCAAGAGGCTACCGCAATTTTAGTGAAATTGAAGGCGGGTTCAGCGCAATTTCTCAAACAGACATTCCGGTAAGTGATCTTGTTTGCCAGAGTAAAATTTTAAAATAGATTTAACAACGAAGGAGACAAAAGATCTTTGGAGATCCAAAATCAGTCAGAATAAAAATCAACAGAGTTATTTTGAAAAGAAAACTTAGCGCTCTTGGCGTTTAAATCCAAAATGTATAATCAATTTCTGCTGAAGTCGATTTTATTTGCAATCTTTACATCAAACTCACGTTAAAATCATTAATCAGAATATAAAACAGTTTTAATACAAATACTTAATGTTAGAAATCATAAAAGAACCTTGGCCGTGGTACGTTGCAGGACCGTTAATCGGGCTTACTGTTCCTGCTTTGCTGATTTTGGGAAACAAATCTTTCGGGATCAGCTCGTCGCTCAGACATATCTGTGCAGCCTGTATTCCTGCGAATATTGGCTTCTTTAAATACGATTGGAAAAAAGAACTCTGGAATTTATTCTTCGTGTTTGGAATTTTTTTAGGCGGAATGATTGCCGCTCAATTTTTAATGAACTCACAAGAAATTACCGTTAACCAGAATCTCAAAACAGAATTAGCAACCTACGGAATTACGGATTACAGCAATCTCGTTCCGACACAACTCATGAATTTTACCAGTCTTTTTACAGTAAGAGGATTTATTATGATGGTGGTCGGTGGCTTTTTGGTCGGTTTCGGGACGCGTTATGCGGGAGGATGCACAAGCGGACACGCCATCATGGGACTTTCCAATCTTCAGGGCGCTTCCTTAATTGCAACAATCTGCTTTATGGCAGGAGGCTTTTTAATGGCAAACATCATTCTGCCCATTATTCTTTCACTTTAAAATTTAAAAATGAAACAGGAAAAAGAGATAAGACATCAGGACAGTATTTGTACCAACGAAAGTCAGCTTCATCATAAATGGTACCACAATTTAAAATATATGATGGTAGGAATATTATTCGGGATCATCTTTGTAAAAGCAGAAATTATAAGCTGGTTCAGAATTCAGGAAATGTTCCGGTTACAGTCTTTTCACATGTACGGCGTTATCGGAAGTGCCGTTTTAACGGGAATGATTTCCGTATTGATCATTAAAAAATTTAATATCAAAACCATTTATGGCGAAAAAATTTCTATTGCTCCGAAGAAATTTAATAAAGGACAAATTTACGGCGGACTGATCTTTGGATTTGGCTGGGCGATTACAGGAGCCTGTCCCGGACCGCTTTTCGCACAGATCGGAACCGGAGCTTTTGCGGTAGCCATCACTTTGCTGAGTGCCATTTTCGGAACTTGGGTGTATGGATATTTCAGGGAAAAATTACCTCATTAATTTCAATAAAATCATTTGGGCGGTAGAAAATCTACCGCTTTTTTTATTTCATCTTCATGCGAAAAATCCTTAATTTGGAGCCAAATAAATCTGAGTATGCAAAGTAGAAGAAAGTTCCTGAAAAAATCTGCCGTCGCTTCACTGGCTTTAGCGGTAAATCCGTTGGATCTGTTAGCTAAAAATCAGCCTGAAAACAACAATACAATCATTAATAAACCGATCGTTCTTTCCACATGGAATTTCGGTTTAAAAGCCAATGAAGAAGCGTGGACGATTCTCGGAAAAGGAGGAAGAGCTTTGGATGCAGTCGAAAAAGGAGTACGCCTCGTAGAAAATGATCCTGAAGAGAGAAGCGTTGGTTACGGCGGTCGTCCCGACAGAGACGGAAGAGTTACTTTAGATGCCTGTATTATGGACGAAAATTACAACATTGGGTCTGTTGCCTGTCTGGAGAATATTAAAAATCCGATTTCCGTAGCAAGAGCAGTAATGGAAAAAACACCTCACGTAATGCTTGTCGGGGACGGAGCTTTGCAGTTTGCCGTTTCGCAGGGATTCAAAAAAGAAAATATTCTCACTCCCGAATCCGAAAAAGAATGGAAAGAATGGCTGAAAGACAGCAAATATCAACCGATCGTCAATATCGAAAATCACGATACAATCGGAATGATCGCTCTGGATGCGAACGGAAATCTTTCAGGTGCCTGTACAACGAGCGGAATGGCTTTCAAAATGCACGGAAGAGTCGGAGATTCACCGATTATAGGGGCAGGTTTGTTTGTGGATAATGAGGTAGGTGCAGCAACGGCAACCGGACATGGTGAAGAAGTGATCCGAACCGTAGGAACACACTTGGTGGTAGAATTAATGAGACAGGGAAGAACGCCGCAGCAGGCTTGTAAAGAAGCGGTTGAAAGAATTGTAAAAATTACACAGCGTAGAAATAAAAATCTGAAGGATATTCAGGTGGGTTTTATTGCCCTTAATAAAAAAGGGGAATATGGCTCCTACTGTATTCAGGATGGGTTTAGTTTTGCGGTGTACGACCAGAAAGGAAACCGTCTGGAAACCCCCGGTTTTGCATTAAAATAAAATTTCAGATGATAAAAAATATAATTATAGTCTCTTTGTTTTTAACTGTTGCCTGTAAAGATGTTAAAAAAACAAATGATCTTAATTTTGTAAAAGAAAACCCAGAAGTCAGCAATAACTCTGAAGCAGAAGCTGCAAAAGAGTGGCTAAAGAAAAATATTATTGCTTATTTCAAAGCGGATATTTCAGATCAGCAAAAAATTATGCAGGATATTACTACAAAGGATTACTATCAATACAAAACCGATGCAACCAATGTTGATCTGGATGTGGATGGAAGCCTTACTCTAAAACAATTTCAACAGAAATGGGGAAGGAAGTACAATACAAAATATGCCGGAATAAATACCGGATTTCTTATTTCTGCTCAGGACTGGATTAATATTGAAGTAAGAAAGTGCGAATTAGACGCAATTGGAGGAAATGATGCATTTGTTTTTGATGTCGAATTAACGGATGAAGGAACAAAGTCTATTTTTAGCCGTAAAATAGGAGTTGTAAAGAAGGATAACAAATTTATGATTGCAGATGTTCTTGAAAAAGAATGAATTAAAACGTAATAAAAATGTCAAAAATAGAAATAGCATGCTTCAATCCGGAATCTGCAATCATTGCTTTTGAAAACGGTGCAGACCGAATAGAATTGTGCGACGGATTAAGCGAAGGAGGAACCACACCTGATTTTGAAACCATAAAACAACTTAGAGAAAAAATCAATATTCCAATCTTTGTGATGGTTCGTCCTCGTGGCGGAGATTTCACGTACAGTGATGATGAATTTGAACAGATGAAATCAGATCTGGTTCAATTAAAATTTTTAAACGTAGACGGTTTCGTGTTCGGAATTTTGGATGAAAATGATGAGGTGAATATTGAACAGAATAAAACTTTGGTTGAACTGGCAAAACCTCTTCCATGTACTTTCCACCGTGCCTTCGATCGGGCGAAAGATTTAGAAAAATCATTGGAAAAAGTCATTGAATGCGGCTTTACAACCATCCTTACTTCCGGACAGAAACACAATGTTTCGGAAGGAAAGGAAAATCTTAGAAAATTAGTAGAGTTATCCAATGGCAGAATAGAAATTCTTGTCGGTGGCGGACTTCGGTCATCCAATATCGAAGAAATCAGAGAATTTACCAAAGCAGGATATTTTCATTCTTCCGCAATTACGAATGGGGGAGCTTTTGCGAATGCTGAAGAGATTATTGCTTTGAAGAATAAATAATAAAATGAATTTTAACGCAAAGATTTATTCAACTGTTTATTTACTTAAGGGAGCAAAGTATTGCGACAAAGTCGCTGATTAAGCTGAATGGCTAGAACCTTAGCTTCATAAAATCAATTTTTAATTGATTCTTCTTTGCCCACTTAAATTTAGCAATCACTAAAATTAAATCTTTGCGTGAAAAAACAAAAACACAATATCAAATGTTAGAAAATGAATTATCCTATAAAATAATAGGATCAGCAATCGAAGTACACAAAAATCTTGGAGTTGGTTTATTAGAAAGTACCTACGAATCAGCTTTAGCATATGAATTGAAAAGGTCAGGATTCAATGTGAAACGGCAAATTTATCTGCCTTTACAATATAAAGAAATGAATATTGAAAATGCTTACAAAATTGATTTGCTTATCGAAGACAAAGTAATCATTGAGGTAAAATCCGTACTGGAAATGCATCCTGTTTTTAATGCCCAGTTATTAACTTATTTAAAATTAGCAAACATAAAACTTGGACTTCTTATTAACTTCAATACACCACTTATTAAAGATGGAATTCATAGAATTGTAAATAAATTATAATGAACAAAATTTTACTTTTTACTTTCCTTTTCATACAAATCTTTACCAATGCACAAACTTCAGAGCGTAATTTATCCTCTGAAAAATGGAAATTCAAAAATGCCAAAGAGAATAATTGGTTTACTGCTTCTGTTCCGGGAACTGTTCATCTGGATTTGATGAATAACAAGATCATTCCCGATCCGTATAAAGATGAAAACGAAAAAAAAGTACAATGGATAGAAAATGAAAACTGGGATTATCAGACCTCATTTAACATTTCTTCAAAGGATTTAGAAAATCAAAATATTGAATTGATTTTTAATGGATTGGATACGTTTTCTGAAATTTATTTAAATGGAAAATTGATTCAATCGACAGATAATATGTTCAGAAAATGGACAATTCCGGTTAGACAAAGTTTAAAGAACGGTGAAAATATTTTACAGGTAAAATTCAGATCTGCGGTAAATGTCGGAAAAGAATTAGCCCAAAAAGTTCCTTTCACCATGCCGGAATCACCGAGAAGTTTTGTGAGAAAAGCCCAGTATCAATTCGGTTGGGATTGGGGACCGAGATTAGTAACGGCAGGAATCTGGAAAGATGTTAAGCTGAATTTCTGGAATACTGCAAAACTTAATCATGTAAAAATTGAACAAAAAAATTTAACAAAGCAAAAAGCGGATTTAAATATTCAGGCTGAAATTTTCGCTACAGAAGAAGGGAAATACAGTTTTTTAATTAACGGAAAATCTCAAAATATTTCTTTAAAATCCGGATTGAATTTAATTTCAATTCCTTATCAGATTCAAAATCCGAAATTATGGCAACCCAACGGTTGGGGCGATCCGAACTTATACGATATCAAAGTTTCTTTACAAAAAGATTCAAAAATGATTGCTGAAAAATCTGAAAAAATAGGACTGAGAAAAGTGGAATTAATTCAGGAAAAAGATACAAAAGGAAAATCGTTTTATTTCAAAGTAAACGGAAAACCAATGTATGCGAAAGGAACCAATTGGATTCCGGGCGACAGCTTTTCTCCGAGAATGACCAAAGAAAAATATCAGCAGTTGATTAAAGCCTGTAAAGATGCGAATATGAATATGATCCGCGTTTGGGGCGGCGGAATTTACGAAGATGACGAATTCTACAAATCCTGCGACGAAAATGGAATTTTGGTGTGGCAGGATTTTATGTTTGCAGGAAGTTTTTATCCGTCTGATGAGAAATTTCAGAAAAATGTAGAACTTGAAGTGAAAGATCAGGTGGAACGGCTACAGAATCATCCTTCTCTGGCTTTATGGTGCGGAAATAACGAAATCGATGAAGCGATTGTCAATTGGGGGTATCAGAAACAATTCAAATATTCAAAGGAAGATTCGCTGCAGGTCTGGAAAGATTATAAGAAAATTTTTCACGAAGTAATTCCGGATGCTGTTAAAAAATATGCAACAAGTGATAAGCAAATCTATTGGGAAAGCTCTCCGTCCATCGGATGGGGACATAAAGAAAGCCTTGCGGAAGGCGATTCTCATTATTGGGGCGTTTGGTGGGGAGAACAGCCGTTTGAAATATACAATGAAAAAGTTCCGCGTTTTGCTTCGGAATATGGTTTTCAGGGAATGCCGACGTTGGAAACCACAAAATCCATGTTTTCAGGAAATCCTGATTTAAGTTTACAAAATGCTACCATCAAAGCCCATGAAAAACATTCCAGAGGCTGGGAAATTATTGAAAATTACATGAAGCGTGATTATAAAGTTCCGACAGATTTTGTGAAATACAATTATGTTTCGCAATTGCTTCAGGCTCGCGGAATGCAGATTGCCATTGAAGCGCACCGCAGAGCAAAAACTTACAATATGGGAACTTTATACTGGCAACTGAACGATTGTTGGCCTGTTGTTTCATGGTCTTCCATAGATTATTCAGGAAACTGGAAAGCATTGCATTATCAGGTGAAAAGAAGCTTTGAAAATCAAGTGATTTTAGTGGAAGAAAAAGAAGGAATACTTACTTTTTATGCCATTAACGATCAGACACGAAAATTTGATGATGTTTTTGTGGAAATAGAGGTTATTAATTTTCAAGGGAAAGTTTTAGATGAAATAACAACAGCTCCCAATGGAAAAACACTGGAAGAAATTGTATCATTCGATCCGATCGAAATTCAAAATCTGGTTTCTGATTCCCGTAAAAATGAAGCGTTTTTAAAATTGACTTTAAAAGATACCAACGGAAAGGTAATTGCCGAAAGCAACCATTTCTTCGTAAAGCCCAAAGACTTAAAATTAACAAAACCTGCTCTTAAAATCAGGAAAATATCTGCCACTGAAATTGAAATTTCCACAGATGTTTTGGCAAAAGACGTTTATCTGATGGGAGATACCCATTTCAGCGATAATTTTTTCGATTTGCTTCCAAAAACATCCAAAAGAATTACCCTTTCAAAACCATTGGAGAAAATAGAGGTAATGAGCTTGTTTGATACAAT
Source organism: Chryseobacterium sp. C2(2020) (assembly GCF_014218915.1). Lineage (NCBI taxonomy): Bacteria > Pseudomonadati > Bacteroidota > Flavobacteriia > Flavobacteriales > Weeksellaceae > Chryseobacterium > Chryseobacterium sp. C2(2020). Next base: position 386 of record NZ_JACLCT010000052.1, on the reverse strand, counting down.
GAATTGATTTTTATGAAATTGATAAAAAAGTTTTCTGGTTGGTTGTTTTTAATATTCTTTAGTGTTTTACTTTCCGGAATATTTTTCAAAAATACAAACTTTAAGATTAATGTAGAATTGCCATTTAGTGAGTTTAATGGTTTTGTTGTGGATAGTCATGAAAACGTATACATTGGAGATAGTTTTTATTCTGTAATTCAAAAGTTTGATCGCGAAGGTAATTTTATACAATCTATAAAAGTCAATAATTATGGAAAATCTTTCAGGATCGGCATTGATAAAATGGACAATATTATTGTGAAATCTAATATTAACGTGAACTCGACGCTAAAATATTGAATTATATTTAGTTTTCCTTGCCATCTATGCATTTATCCAGTTCGGGA
>NZ_JACLCT010000051.1:0-25587 GCF_014218915.1 Chryseobacterium sp. C2(2020) | reverse complement strand
TGAAGAGTTTAACAATCAAAACAAAATTTATCAAAATGTAGCTTAACTTATACTGGAATTTTTATTTGCATATCCAAGGTGCTAATAATGAAGACAACACAAGAAAGAGTGTTAGGAACAATATCAAATGGTTACAGCAGTATCACTTAGGTTTTATTATGGGTACTGATTATAGCTGGATAACAAAATATCTGGCAAGTAAAAAGTAATTTTCAATAAAAATAAAAAAGTCGTCTCCAGCTGTGAGGCGGCTTCTTTATTTTTATTAAGCTTTATACAGAGCTAAAAGACGGCGATAAAGTACGCTCTATTCTAAGGAATGAAGTAAAAATTGTAGAAGAAATTCCTGAAATGTATCAACCCAGCTACAAAACATTCCCACACAATTTTGTACTAACTTTGGTGTATGAAAAAATTAGAATCAAGAGAAGATATTGAACATCTGGTGAATTCGTTTTATGCCAAAGTTGTTAAGGATGAGGCGATTGGGTTTTTCTTTAATGATATTGCTAAAGTAAACTGGGACAGTCACTTGCCGAAGATGTATTCGTTTTGGGAATCTATTCTTTTCGGACAGATGTCATATAAAGGAAATCCGATGGGTGTTCATTTTCCGGTCAATGAAATTCAGGCGATGGAACAGCATCATTTCGATCGTTGGCTGAATCTCTGGAAAACAACGGTTGAAGAAAATTTTGTGGGCGAAAATGCAGATCTGGCAATTTACAAATCCGAAAACATTGCCAAATTAATGGCTTTTAAAATGGATTTGGCGAGAAGACTTTAATGGTTTAATGTTCTGCGTTTAATGTTTCAGATTAAGGCACAATTACTGTGAAAATGTAGGCTGCAAGGTTTACCAATAAAACAGTTCCGTAGAGAATATTAGTTTTTCCGCGGCTTAAAGAAAGCATCACAATAAAAACAGAAAGAGAAAGCAGAATAATATCTTTCTTATCCAGACCTAAAACCAGCGGAATATCATATAGAATACAAACCACAGAAACCGCAGGAATGGTAAGCCCGATACTTGCTAAAGCAGAACCCAGAGCAAGATTTAAACTCGACTGGATCTGATTGCTTCGAGCCGCCCGAATCGCCGCAACTCCTTCAGGAAGCAGAACAACCGCTGCGATAATGACTCCGACCAGAGATTTTGGTGCTCCAAGACTCTGCACCATATTTTCAATTGTGGCAGAAAGTCCTTTTGCCATCATCACAACAATCGCCAGACAAATCACCAGAAAAGTAAAACTGATTGCTGTTTTTGAAACCGAAGGAATATAATTTTCTTCCGATTGCTCCTCCGGAACGATGAAATAATTTCTGTGACGGATCGTCTGAACCATCAGAAAAACGCCATAAATTACAAGGCAGGCAATAGAAACAAAAATCAACTGTGCTTCATTATAAAAAGGTCCGTTTACGCTAGACGTGAAATTCGGAAGAACCAAAGTCAAAATCAGGATGGAAACAATACTAACCAGATAAGTTGTGGCGGAAGTTCTTGCGAAAAACTGTTCGTAATATTTCACGCCGCCCAACAAAATACAGATTCCTAAAATTCCATTAAGAATAAGCATCACCGCAGCAAAAACCGTATCTCTTGCAAGCGTAATCGCCTGATCTCCTCCCGCAACCATCAGCGAAATAATCAGCGCCACTTCAATGATTGTAATACACAGCGCAAGGATAATAGTTCCGAAAGGTTCGCCTACTTTATGTGCGACCACTTCCGCGTGATGCACTGCGGATAAAACACTGCCTGTTAATAAAATTCCGGCAATTACATCAGACAAAACACCCGTTCCCATGAGTCCGGAAAAATAATAACCGACTGCAAGAATGGGAAAAATATATGTATAATGTAAAAATTCTTTCAATTTCATAACTGTTTCTAAAATACAAAAAATCGATGACTTTTGAAATATCAAAAGAAAATATTAATGGTATTTTAATGATTCCAGAAATAAAAATCCTGAAAATCGGTAAACATATGAAAAAGAAGTCCGATTGCTACAATCCTTGTATTTCCTTTAAAAAAAAGCATGATAAAATATACTGCAATGGCGTAATAGGAATGTAAAAAATGAAAACCGATGCTTCCGCGGTTAGGATCAAAAATAGGGTCTGCAAAAAGATGATCCAGATCTACCAGCATCGTTGCCAGAAGAATAAGGTACACTTTCTTCCAGTTTTCCCTGTAAAACAGTAAAGCAATAAACACCGGAAAAACGAAATGAAGGAAGTAATGTGTAAACGTTTTCAGTAAGGCAATATGCGAAGCATTCATTGAATTTAATTTTTTTACCACCTTAAAATCAAAGGAAGGTCATCTTTTTTAAACTGTATTTTCAGACAATAATCCTGATCTCTGTTTCCGTAAAAAATATAATCAATGTCGGAAATTATCTTCTTTTCCTTAGGTGATAATGTTTTTAAAAAAGACAGCAATAACGGATTATTTTTTACAAAAATATAATTTTCATTCAGATTGAAAGACTGCTGAACAGGTTTTCTTGTAGATTTTATTTCAAAACCTTTGCTATTCTGAGTGATAAGGTTAGGCTGAAAAGGAATTGCCGTGAACTGATTCTGTGCATTGATCCATTTTTTATTATGAAAATAAAGCTTTGTCTTTTCAGGGTTTAAGCTTTGAAAATCAATGATATAATTCGGTTGGGTGATCTTCTGAAATGTTTTCTTTTCAACTTCATTAAAATTATCATCGTAGCTGTAGGTAATGATTGTGTCATTCACCTCTTCCAGATGTACAGAAGCTTTTATCTCATTAACGGATGAAGAATCTGCAAACGTTTTATCAAAAATAGAGGAGAAGTTTTTAATATTTTCAGCATCCAGTTTTGTTTCTAAAAAAGAATCGGTCTCCAATAGTTTTGAAATAACAGGAGAGGGATCGTAAGAATCAGACTGATTTCTGATTTCAATTTCATCGTGTCTTAATTCGACAGAAAGATTGTGGCTGCCTTTTTTTGTGTTCAGAATAATACTTCCTAATCCATTGGTAACTAGCGTGTCTGCATCAAAAAGATTTGCCTGAGAACTGTGAAATAGCTGGTTGTTAATTCGCTCAAAATCATCACTGGAACTTCCTATAATAAGTTTTTCCCCAAAAGTTTTAATAAAAACCTGATCTTTCCTGAACACCTGATTTCCCAGATCCGTAAACTTTTGCTGTTTCAGAAACAATAAAAAAGTCTTCCTGTCTTCCAGTTCAAAAACACTGTACCAGTTCGAAACCTTTGAACTCTTCAGATGAAAAATCTGCAAAAAATCGGGAATTTTTACTCCCGATTTTCTAAAAGATATTTTGTTTTTTCCTTTGCTTTCAAACCATAAAGAAGGATGCTCTATAAGACTGTAAACATATTCTCTTGTCAGCTTTTTTGTATCAATCAGAATAATGGCATCGGCTTCCTTCGGAGAAAAAATCTTTGTATCTTTTTGATAATAAAACACGAAATAAACAGTTCCGGCAAGAAGCAAAAAAGCTAAGGCAAAAAGTTTCTTTTTCATTATAAAATAGCCGGCTTTTTATCGGATTCTTTCATTTTATATACTTCATCAAAAACATCGAAGAAATACATTAAACTGTTTTCCGAAGCATTTTTAATATTGTAATTAACTTCTGTTTCTATTTTTTCTCCTTTGGCTTCTGTTTTAAAATACACTTCGCCCATATTTTTCTTCAGAAGATCCAGCGTTTTTCTTTCCGACGGAGTTTTAAACTCTTTCTCAAGTCCAACCATTAGTTTCTGGATGTCAAACCTTCCCGATAAAGGATATTTTGCCGAATCTTTTGCCCATTTTTCAGAGATTTCCGACTGGTTTTTAGATAAAATGTTATCCGTTGAGGTCGTTACGTAGACAATTCCGTCTTTTACCGTAAAGAATAACTTGTCGAAATATCCGTCATTTTTTCCTTCGCTGAAGGCATAGAAATCTCCGTTTTTAGAGAATTTCTTAGCCGTCACTTTATTTGTTGTCATCATATCGAAAATACGGTTCCAGTACCCTTCATTTTCCGTAGCAAAAGCAAACGTGAAATTCGGAACAGCGATTTCCTTGGTTTTCTTCACTTCCTTTTCATTATAATCATCATCGTATTCATAATCGGTGTATTCTACGGTTTTGGATTTCAGTTCGTTAAGGACGAAAATTCCGTTTCCGGGTGCGATCTTGGTAATGGCCTTTTTATCCAATACAATCTTCATGGTTTCCATTACAAGTTCCATTTCTTTCTGATAGTCGCCTTCTCCGGAATCTTTCAACAGGCTGTACATCACATCAAAATATTTATTTCCGTCTACATTAATAGCGTAATATCCGATGCTTTTATCGTTGATGAGAGCCGTCAGTTTTTTATTCTTTTTCCCTCTGTAAACAGAATTGAGGCTCTTCTGAACCGCTTCATTTTTATGCTGATAACTGTTCACCATTCTTACTTTATCGTTATCAAAATACAGATTATAAGAAGAATTGGAATTGTATGCTTTCCCCATAAGATTTCCGAAAGGGTAGTGGCTCATAATTTTACCGTATGCTCCGTTGTTTACAATTCTTCCGTAATCCGTATACACAAAAACATCAGAAGTACCGTCCCGGAAAGATAAGATGTCTTTCGAAACATCAAGTTCCAGCGTAGAATTAAAATAATCATCAAAATCCTTTTCCGCCAGTTTCTTGGTGATTTTGAATTTTTCGATCTTCAGAGAATCTATCTGTTTCTGGTAAATGCTGTATTCTTCCGTCTCCTCATCCATTTCTTCCTCCATATGCGGAAGCGTGTATTCGCTTTCCTTTTCAGAATAATTTTTGTCGCTGGAATCTTTTTCTTCATCAGGATATTTGTGATGCTTTTCCAGATATTTAATGTCTTTTTGTTTTTTTGCAATTTCTGCCTGATATTCTTTAATGTCTTCCTTTAGATACTGAATATCATCTTTCAGATATTTAATCTCTTCCTTGTAATCGAATGCTTTTTCTGCGTATGCGCTGTCAACCGCAACGGCTGCGCTGTCCATAACAGCCGCTGCTGCACTGTCAATTGTTACAGCAGCACTGTCTGCTATCATTTCATCATTCCATTCAGCAGAGGGTTTTTCATAACCGATGAGCTTCAAAACCGCCTGCTTATCATTCCATGCAACGAACATTTCATCATCTAGATTAACGTAAGAATAATTGTTTCGTTTCGAAATTTCCAGTCCTTTTTTCTTGGATGAATTAATGAATTCCTGAAACTTTTCTTTATTATCCAAAAGAAAATGAGCCGTATATGTCTTTACAGAATCATTAAAAACGGCATAATGATATTGTGTGGCATCATATTTTATCCCCGTTTTGGAATAATCGTTCCACGAAGCCTGTTTTTCTTTATCTTCTTTGGCTACTTCAAGCAGAAAAGGATTCAGTTTCTGCCAGTTGATTTTCTGGTTAAGCTGCTTTCCGTTAATTTCCATGTAAAAAAGAACGTCTTTCGGAAGCTTCATTTTCTGTTGTGAAAAGATGGAACCGAAAGCAAAAAGTAGAAATAAAATTTGTGTTTTTTGTAAAATAGATTTCATGATTATTGATTGAAATTATTGAAAGAGAATGGTATTTTGTAATTGTTTTTTCTGAAGGATAAAATCCAGAATATTAGCTTCCAGTTTTACTGCTTTTTTGTTCGGAGAAAGCAGGTAAGCATTGTTGGTCTGAGTTTTTATGGTATTTTCAAACTGCATTACGGAAGTGTATTTCGCATCGTTAAAGACTTCCTTATCTGCTTTGCTCATCTTGTCGTAATCATTTTTAAAACTGCTCACTTTATTTCTGGTGAATGTTTTTTTCTCCGGACTCTGATTGTAAAGGTGTACTGGAACCATTTTTCCAACGATGTTTTTTGCTTTCAGTTGTTCCAGTCCGGCATTGATGTTTTCAATTTTCTTGAAATTACAGCTTAATTTGATGATGTAGTTATCAAAATCCATGGAAGTCTTCACATTCGAAATTCCGGGAGTCGCTTTGAAAATTCTTGCCGCTTCATTAATTTTAGCTTCAATTTCAGATCTTTTCGGAACTTTTTTACCGTTAATTGTTTCCATTTTCGAGATGGATACCAATCGTGTCTTGCTTTTACTGGCGTTCAGAATAAGCGAATATTCTCCGCTGCCGTCTGCTTTTACGTTGATTTTGTCTAAAATATCAAAACAGCTTGTAAGAAGCAACAGTGGCAATAGTAAGAGCAACTGTTTCATAATGTTTTTCATATTTGAGTTTTTAAATAATTTTCAAATTTAAGTAAAATTTTAGACAGGCCAGATGTTTAAATTCTGCCTTTCAGATAATCCTGCCTCAGAGCCTCATCCAGTTTTTCAATAGCATATCGAAGGCTCGTTCTTGGCATTTCTTTGTAATGTTTATTCAGGAAATTAATTAATTCCGCTTCGTTTTTTTCTCCCATTTCGCGGAGCAGCCATCCGTTGGCTTTGTGCATCAGATCGTGGGTGTGTTTCAGATTTTTGGTAACGAATTCTTTGGTAAGATCAAATGATCCCTTTTTTACATAATGCATCGTTCCCACAACAGCAATTCTTTTATGCCACATTTCTTCAGAATCCGAAAGCGTTCTCAGTAATTCATCTTTCTGATTTTCAAAAGCATAGCGTCCCAGAATTTTATAACAGCTTGAATCTACCAGATCCCAGTTGTTAATGTGCTGTAAATGACTCAGATAAAACTCAACAATTTCATCTTTTACCGCTTTATCTTTTGTTTTTTCAAACTTAGAAATGAGCATGAATAAAGCTGTCAATCTGTGTTCATGATATTGGGAAGACAGTAATTTGCTGAGTTCTTCCATCGAAATTCTGGCGTAAAATTCTTTTGCAACAGAACGCTGATCCGGAACTTTTACTCCTAAAAACAAATCGCCTTCTCCGTATTCTCCTTTTCCGGTTTTGAAAAACTTCGGGAAAAATTCTGCTTTCTCGGGAATTGATAAGGTAACTAAAGCTTCTTTTATTTCTTTTAAAATGTCATTCATTTGATAATTAGTAATTTAATCAGCATTATGTAAAGCAACACTTTCCTGTTCTTCTTCCTCTTTGGCAATCTTCTTCGGATTGGCAACTTTTGCAATCGTAAGTCCCTGAACGATAATTGAAAATACAACCACACAATAAGTAATGCTTAAAACAATGGTACTGTTTTCATTTTTAGGAATAGAAAGAGCCAGAGCAATCGAAACTCCCCCGCGAATTCCTCCCCAAACCAAAACTTTTACTGTTTGCGGACTGAATCTTGTTCTGAAAGACATGAACTTAGTAGGTCCCCAAATTGAAATAAATCTTGCCAGTAAAACCACCGCAATTGCCAATAATCCAGGAATCATATAATGGCTTAAGTCTTTGATCATCAATAACTCAAATCCGATGAAAAGAAATAGGACAGCATTCAGGATTTCGTCGATAAGTTCCCAGAATTTGATCAGATAATCCTGTGTTACAGATTTCATTTTGAATCTTACATTAAAATTCCCCATAAACAATCCGGCGGCAACCATGGTTAAAGGTCCCGAAATATGCATTTGTCTTGCAATAAGATAACCTCCCATGACTACAGAAAGCGTTACCAGTACGGAAATAATATAATCGTCCACTTCACGCATCAGTCGGGAAGTAATCCATCCCAGAACAACCCCGAGTAAAAGTCCGCCACCTGCTTCTTTCAGCAATAACAAACCAATACTTTCGATGTTAAGATCTACCGCATTTCCAATCGCAAGCTGAAGGACAACCGTGAAAACCACAACCGCCATCCCGTCATTAAAAAGCGATTCTCCGGCAACTTTGGTTTCCAGAGATTTTGAAACATTTGCCTGTTTTAAGATACTGAGAACAGCAACAGGATCGGTAGGAGAGATGAGTGCGCCAAAAAGCAGACAATAGATAAAAGGGAGGGAAATCCCGACAAGCGGCAACAGATAATACATGCCGAAACCCACCACAAAAGTAGAAATCACGACTCCTGCCGTTGAAAAAATCACGACAGGAACAAACTGCTCTTTGAGATCGTCGATATTAATGTGAATTCCTCCCGCAAACAGAAGAAAATTTAGCATGGCTCCCATCAGAACTTCTGTAAAGTCGATCCCCGTCATTAAATTGTGAAGATGCCCGAAAGTTCTCGGCAAAACCGTTTCTCCGAAGGAAACTAAAAATATGGAAACCACAATGGCGATCACCATAATTCCGATGGTACTCGGAAGCTTCAGAAATCTGTAATTAAGGTATGAAAATATAGATGCTAAAACAATTAAGGCTGAAAATGAATAGTATAATTCCACTAATTTGGTGTTTAAATTTTTTTTGTGATTAATAATCGATATATAATACTTTGATGTAAACTTTATTACCGTCTTTTTCCCAGATATCAAGAATTCCGTCTTTTGCGGATTTTGATCCTCTTGTGTATTCTTTCCCGAGATTCAGTATGTTCAGCAGAATATATTCGTCGCCTACTGAATTCACGAGATATGCCGTTTTTTCTGTTTTTCCGTCTCCGGAAGACTTCATTCCGTCGGTTAACGCGCGGAACTGACTGAGATGATACAGAAAATTCTCACCGTCTTTAATGCTGTCATATGCTTTCAGAAGAATCAGCAGAATATCCAGATTGGTAGGATCTTTATCATACAAAGCTTTTCCCTGTCTGATGCAGTCCTGAAAATTATTGCTCTTGAAAGCATCGGCTAAACTTTTAAATGCTTCATCTGTTGTAAAAAGCAGATCTTCCCTGAAATTTCTTCCGTAGTAAAGATGCTGTGCTTCAAGCGTATCTAAAGATTTCGGATAGGCTTTGTATTTAAAAATCAGCTTGTTGTAGTTGTATTGAGACTTTTCGCTTTTAAGGTCTTTCTCTATCGCTTTGAAATCAATTTTTGATTTCTGTGCAAAACCATTAAGCGAAATCAGAAGAAACAGGAAAAAAAAGTAATGTTTCATCGGTTCTTTTCTATTTTGTATTTGTTGTATAAAACGAGCATGACAAATCCTAAAACCAGCCGGAACAAAGCGGGCATAGAATAGGTTCCGGAAACATATAGGTCGTTGGTTATTTTTTCGTAAAGAAAATAAATCAATAAACAAAAAGGAGAAAGCAGACCTTTACCGTAGAGATAAATTTTAAAGAAAAGATGATTAAATTTAAGATCTGTAAAGAATGATAACAGTGCCAACAGGCAAACTGCGACTGTTATCATTCCTAAAATCTTTAATATCAGAGTATCTGTTTCTTTGCTGATTCCTCCGATGCTTCCCAAAAAATTAATTCCTACCACGATCAGAAAAAAGTAATAGAATGTATTGTTGGAAAACATCCTGTTCATGAATTATTGGTCTTCATGATCTTTTTCTGCACTTTCTTCCTCATCGTTATCGAAATATTCGAAAAGGAAATCGTTGTACGGGAATCTGGAAATATGGATTTTCATTACTTCATCATAGATCAGTTTTTTCATTTCCGGGAAATTTTCTTTCGTAATGGCAGAGATGAAAACCGTCGGATATTTGGATTTTGCCATCCATGTTTTTTTCCATTCCTCCAGAGAAATATTCTTTTTCGTAGATGGTGTTAAATCATCTTCATCTTTTTTCTCATAGCTGAAATCATCAATCTTATTGAAAACCATAATCATCGGTTTCTGATGGGCATTGATTTCCATTAAAATCTGATTCACGGAATCAATATGGTCTTCAAAGCTTTCATGCGAAATATCCACTACGTGAATCAGCAAATCGGCTTCTCGAACCTCATCCAAGGTAGATTTAAACGATTCAACCAATTGGGTAGGTAATTTTCGGATAAATCCAACCGTATCCGTTAAAAGGAAAGGTAAATTTCCGATCACTACTTTTCTTACCGTGGTGTCCAATGTGGCGAACAGTTTATTTTCTGCGAAAACTTCAGATTTGGACAATGCATTCATCAAAGTAGATTTCCCGACGTTGGTGTATCCTACCAAAGCGGCACGAACTACTTTTCCACGGTTGTTTCTCTGGGTTGCCATCTGTTTATCGATGGTTTTCAGCTTGTCTTTTAACAATGAAATCCTGTCGCGGATAATACGTCTGTCGGTTTCAATTTCCGTTTCTCCGGGACCTCTCATTCCAATTCCCCCTTTCTGGCGTTCAAGGTGGGTCCACATTCTTGTTAGTCGGGGTAAAAGATATTGATATTGAGCGAGTTCTACCTGCGTTCTTGCATACGAGGTTGTTGCTCTCTGTGCAAAAATATCAAGAATAAGATTGGTTCGGTCTAAGATTTTGACTTCCATTTCTCTTTCCAGGTTTTTAAGCTGTGAAGGAGATAATTCGTCGTCAAAAATAACGGTTCCTATGTTGTTTTCTTTTACGTATTCTTTAATTTCCTGAGCTTTACCGCTTCCGATAAATGTTTTGGAATCGGGCTGTGTGAGTTTCTGTGTAAAACGCTTATCTACCGTTGCGCCGGCTGTAAAGGCTAAAAACTCCAGCTCATCCATATATTCCTGAAGTTTATCCTCATCCTGATGTTGTGTAACAACCCCTACCAAAACTGCCTTTTCGTAATTATGTTCTTTCTTTTCTAGCATTAAATTCTATCTGTATTTGTGAGATTTACAAGATACCATTTTTCAGGAAAAAATCCAAAACGAATTTTTTTGGGGTAGGTATGTCGGGCTTTCCGGCAGAATTTTGATAAAAGCGGATTTTGATGCCCATGAAAGATGCTAAGGAGTGGGAGAGTTATAAATTTAAAAGAAAGATTTATAGATTTTTATGAAAATGTAGTTGAGTTATAGTGATGTTTTCTAAACTCTACTAAATTGATAAAATAAATGCTCATTACCAAGAAAAATTATTTCTTTTCTATACATAAAAAAATGTCCCTGAAAAGTATCTGATTTTTTGGGCAATCTACAATTGAAGTAGGTTTTTATTATTGCTCACGGATTATAAATCTGCGAGATCGGGTTGAAAAGTAACTTTATTTTAGTACTTTAGGTACGATTTTGCTGGCTGAAGGCTCTCAATTTTAAAAACGATGAAAATATTATACTGCATAATTTTATTATTTCTGTCGGTAAACAATTTAACGGCTCAGAATGGCTTTGATCTGAAACATATCGACTCAATAATTGACAACCGTGTAAGAAACCAATATGGTAAAGCCTTACAACAGCTCAGCAACAGATTAAATGCTGAAAAAAATCCCCGAATCTTGCAAACACTTTACGCAAAAAAGACGGCAATTTTATTAGATCAAAACAAAATTAACGAAGCTCAAAGTACAATTAATTTTGCTCAGAAATTATGTGTTACAGATAATTGCTATCCTGAAAAATCGAGTTTGAATTTCCAGCAGGCAGTAGTATATTTTCAGAAAAATGAAACGGCAAAAGCACTTGAAGAAATTCTGAAAAACAATTTAATTTTACAGAAATACATTCCAAAAGCAAGAGAATTGGCAATTAGTTATTCACTTACTGCATATTATTACAATACATTAGAAGACTTTCGGAACGCGGAGATTTATCTGAAAAAATCTTTGGATTTAGAAAAAGAACTCAATCCCGATAAAGATTTTGCTTCCACTTACAACAACCTTGGAATTCTCTCAAAAAAACAAAAAAAGTGGACAAAAGCTATTCATTTCTTTAAGCAGACCTTACAGCAGGATGCGAAATCTAGGAACTTTCAGAATAATATTTATACCTATAACAATATAGCATCGGTTTATCTTGAAATACCGAAGCTGGATTCCGTATATCACTATCTTAAAAAGGCAAAAAAATCTGCAACGAAAGAAGAACTTTTTAATTCAAGCGTTTATCCTAATTTTTGTGTCTATTTTTCCAGAAAAAACAAGGTGGATTCTACTTTATACTACGGACATCAATTTCTGTCCAGATTTTCAGAAAATAATCCGGATCATTACAGCAAAGCTGCGGTTGTTTATAGTGAATTTAGTCAGCTATTTGAAAGAAACAGCAGTTTAGACAGCAGTTTGTTTTATCAGAAAAAGCTCTTGGAAATAAAGGAGAAGCAATGGAATACAACTGATAAGGAAGAAATGATTTCAAAAGCCGAACAAAAAGCTCAGATCAAATATCAAAATCAGGTCATTCAGGCTCTGGAACAGAAAAATTATTTTCAGAATCTGAGTATCAGACAAAACCGGATTTTGATATTTTCGATAGTTATCGGGTTTATATTGCTTCTTATTTCACTTATTTTGTTCTTTCAGCGCAGAAAACTCAAACATGAGAAAAAGCAGATCGAGCTGGAGCAAAAAATCCTTCGTTCGCAAATGAACCCTCATTTTATTTTTAATGCATTGACTGCCATTCAAAATAAAGTGATGGAAAACAATCCACTCGGCACAGCAACGTATATTTCGAGATTTTCCAAACTAATCCGTCAGAACTTCAACTTTACCCAAAAAGAATTCGTTACACTGGAAGAAGATCTGGATGCCCTGAAAAATTACATGGCGACCCAACAAATGCGTTTTGAAAATAAATTTGACTACGAATTTAATATTGATGAAAACCTGAACCCCAATTTCATCAATATTCCGCCAATGCTCTTGCAGCCTTTTGCAGAAAATGCCATTGAACACGGGTTTAAAGACATTTCTCACAAAGGAAAAATAGAAATTATTGTTGCACGGCAAAACAAAGAGCAGCTTCGCTTCAAAATCATTGACAACGGAAAGGGTTTTTATCCCAAAACTGATGAAAAACTGCACGCTCTGGAAATCATCAAAACCCGATTGAAGCTGAACAATCCAAACGATGAAGCCTCCTTTTACATCAAAAACAGAACAGATGTTCCGGGTACGGAAGTATCTTTTTTGCTAACTTTAGCAAATAATTCGTAAGATGAAAGCCATCCTTGTAGAAGACGAGATCAATGCGCAAAAAGCACTTTTAAAAATGCTTCAGCTGATTGCACCCGAAATTCAGGTATTGGCTATTTTTGATACCATAAAAGATGCTTCTTTATTTTTGAGTAAAAATACGGTAGATTTTATTTTTTTAGACATTCAGCTCAAAGACGGGAATGGTTTTGAACTTCTTCAGACAATTACCAATCGAGATTTTTCCTTGATTTTTACGACAGCTTTTAACGATTTTGCCATAAAGGCTTTCAAATTTAATGCAATAGATTATTTGCTGAAACCCATTGATCCTACGGAACTGGAAGAAGCCATCGAAAGAGCAAAAAAAATAAAAAAATCAAACCAGATTGTTCCTGTAGAAAAATCTTTTTCTGAGCAAAAAATTGTATTAAAAACCACCGACAGAAATCATATCATTCCGGTTTCATCCATCATCAGATTAGAAGCCGATGGAGCTTATACATTATTTGTCACAGAAAGTCAGAAAATACTGGTTTCAAAAAATATTAAATATTATGAAGACCTTCTCTGTGAATACGATTTTGTTCGCTGTCATCAATCATATCTTGTGGCAAAGTCTCACATTAAAGTACTGAAAACTCATAGTCTGCTGTTGACTGATGGCAGCGAAATCCCGATTTCACATCGCAAGCGTAAATTATTTAACAATTTTTAGTAAGATCAGCCAGAGTTCAGGATAAGATTAAAAAATACACTTATCAAATCACCTGATACGGTTATCAATCGAATTTGATTTTCGTCTAATTTACCAATAGGTTTGTTTTAAAATTAATTAATTTTTAAAATAACGATTATGATTGGGATTATTATTGCCATTCTGGGCGGCTTACTTGCTTCATCAAGTATTATAATTGCTAAAAAACCAAATGCTAAAGAACTTATTGATAAAATCACACCTTTTCAAGGTTGGATAGGCGTTATCCTTGCTTTTTGGGGGCTTTGGGGACTCATTAGTTCTGTATTAAACATTGGGAACCTTGGTCTTTATTGGATGATTGCATTAGTTGTAGCTGTAGTTGAATTTGTGGTGGGCTTTTTATTGGGATACGGTTTAATCTCAAAATACCTTCTGGAAAGTAACGAAACAGCCAAAGAAAAAGGTAATGCATTACGAATGAAACTTACCAGATACCAAATTCCGGCAGGATTAATTCTTTGGGTTTTGGGAATACTTTCATTGGTGCTTTTTATTACAGGGTAATTATCAATATTTAATTTGCTTAATATTTTTCATTGAAAATTCTAACAATAGTAAATTCACAGATTGTTAAAGTAATCTATCGTTTAAAAATCTGTTAATCAATTGTATGTTATTTTGTTAAGCTGAAAAATTGAATGTTCTAAAGTATTTAAACATTTTGTTTTTTAAAACAGGCATACGCTTTTCAATTCATTGTCTACGCTTGTCAATTTCATTAGGATTTTTTATTCAGGATAGAACTATCTTAGTTTTTTTAATGTTGAAACAGTGTCCAATCCGTTCAAAAAAATAGTTCAAAACGTGCAGGTCTCCAAAACCACTATGTTTGATAATGACATCAAACTTCAATCAAACATTGAAACCAAAACCTGCAAAAGTTGTGGAGCTCCAAGACCAGTTAACACTAATTTGGTGCATTGCAACTATTGCCGTAAACCGTTTATGAACATCGACGCCAACATAAAAGCCGAAAAATGAACCAAGAATTACAGGAAACCATCAACCGTTGGAAAACCTACCTGCAAAAGATAGAACAGCGTTTTGAAGAGTCGTTGCAACAAGCTGAGGAAACCTGCAAAGATTTGCTCATCGAAAGCAATTACGATTATTACGAAGTGATGAAAACTTGGATGGCTATCAAATCACAAATTAATGACATATCTAAAGGTATAACCCAAACTTGGGAACAAAAAGTGTATCCGCAGCTGAGTCTGCACACCCATCTTGATCTGCAAAAAGAATTGCATGAAAGCAATTTTACGTATTTCCTTCTTATCAGACTGGAGCAGTTTGAGCGTAATTTGAAAGCCGATTTGTCGCAAACTTTCTATAACCACGTTATTCAGTTGGCAAACCAGCGGTTTTCCTGCACCCAATGTCATTCGCCTTTGGCAATTCAAAGCAATGTTTTCAGAGCACATTATGTCACCTGTAACTATTGTCAGGCAACCAATACTTTCACTCCGGATACGAAATATGCACAAATCGGAGGCAACATCATCGATAATATCGTGGCAAAAAAATGTGAGCCTTTATACCAAAAAATGCAAGTTTCTTTAGCTAATATTCAAAACCAGCGTCCGCCAATTGCAGAGCAGTTTTGGGAAAAATACAAATCCGATTATTTCAATTATTACGAAACCTTTTTTATCGAAAGAATGAAGCTGAATCACGATGCCAAAGACCGTTTTGATGCCGATTTGCAACGCAAAAAAACAGAATACGAACACTATGAAAAATTACATAAAAAAACATACTAATCATTTAATATAAACAGAATATGGAAACTATTAACGGAATTACTTTTGAAGATTGGGCTTGTGCCTGTGCCAATTTAGCTGCAGGAATGCCCGAAAACGAAGTGCTGAATGTATTGGGAATTGAACTTCCGGTTTGGCAAAAAACCAGTGACGAATGGAGTGCAAAATTGGGCGATATGATGGCTCAAGATATGAGCATTGCCACCAAATACGGCGAATATTTTACCAATCCTAAACAAGGCAAATTTGCCAGAGCTAATTCTAATACAATGTTATTGGCAGATGCTTTGGCAATCGTCTCGGATTTTGACACTTATCAGAAAATTTTCTGGCAAATGAGCAAAGGTGCCGAAGTGGGTATTGATGGGATTCAGATTTTACAGACTTACGGACTTACCTTGCAAAGCTGGTCATCTGTAGGGCAACATTACAGCCAGTTACAACAGCAAATGATGGACGAAAACCTATCGCCAGAAGAACTGAAACGCAATTACGACGCCCTTACCCAAACCAGTGAAAAATGGCAAAATCATTGGGGTCAGCATTATAAAGATAGCAAGGCAGATTTAGCAGGAGATATAGATTTTTAATTTCAAAAAAAATGGGAATTACAGAAACCATCAAAGAGCAGTTACGGGCAGTTATACAATGGGAAAAACCGCAGGAATTCCAGCTTTTTTACAAATTTACCGACAAAGGCGACGAGATTAAAAACGCTTCCAAACTGATTTTGCAGCCCGGACAAGGATGTATTTTTACGCACGAAGGAAAAATTGAAGGTATTTTTGAAACCGAAGGTTTGTATGACCTGAAAACCGAAAACACGCCATTTTTCACCACTATGAAAAAAGTGCTGAATGCCTTTGAAAGTGAACACAAAGTGGGTATTTGGTTTTATAGAAAAGCCGACATCAACAACATTCGTTGGGGCACCCGAACTCCGATTAAGTATAACGATCCTGTCTATGCTTTTCCGGTGCATTTGCGTGGTTATGGTAATTATTCTATTAAGATTGTTGATGTAAAATCGTTTTTTGTAAATATACTTGCCGGTCAGGAGGATTATTTCAGTTACGAATTGCAGGAATTGTTCTTATCTCGAATTACGCAACCTATTTCCAATTATCTCGCTAATGCCAAATTTTCTTATGCCGAAATCGACAGTCATATCGAGGAAATTGCAAAAGAAACACAGCTAAAATCGCTTTCTGTATTTGAAGATTTAGGCTTTTCATTAATTGATTTTCGCATCGAAGGTACTTCATTTGATGAAGAAACCAATCAGCGGATTAACGAAATTTCCAATGTTCAGGCAGATGTTCATGCCTCAAAAATTGCCGGCGTAGATTATGCCCAAATGAAACAACTCAAAGCAATGCGGGATCTGGCAAAAAACGAAGGAACAGCCGGAGCATCAATGGGAATGTTTGCCGGAATGAGTATAGCACAAAATATCAATCCAGCTTCTTCTAATCCGGATCTGAAAACCAAACTCAAAGAACTGAAAGAATTGTTTAACGAAGGCTTGATTGACGAACAGGAATTCAAAGAGGCGAAAGCGAAATTGTTACCATAGTATTGGGTTATTTACTTAAAAATAGGGCGTTATGAAATTTATTTATCAAATTCTATTTGTTATTATACTTGTACCTATCAGTTGTAATAGTACGACACAACCAGACGATTCAATTCCAGCACACGAAACTTTTGAAATTCAATCGAAAAATGTGGGTGAAAAAAGAGTAATAAATGTTTGGACACCCGAAGGATATGGCAAATCTAAAGACAGTTTGCCTGTAATGTATATGGCAGATGGAGGTATTAAAGATGATGGAGGTATTAAGGACGATTTTCCGCATATGGCAAACACTTTTGCAAAGCTTATTCAATCGAAAAAAATTCCGCCAATGATTTTGGTTAGTATTGAAAATATCGTGCGTCGAAAAGATTTATCAGATTTTACCAAAGTTACCAAAGACGAAGAAATTGCTCCTGTGATGGGCGGTTCAGAAAAATTCAGAGCTTTTCTGAGTGATGAATTATTTCCCGAAATCGAAAAAAAATACCGTACAACGGTCAAAAGGGGAATTTTAGGCGAGTCGCTATCGGGACTTTTTGTAATGGAAACATTTTTTCTAAAACCAGAGCTGTTTGATTATTACATTGCTTTTGACCCATCGTTGTGGTGGAACAATCAGTATTTGGTGAAAAATGCCAAAGAAAATCTAACGAAAATTCCAGCTGGAAGCGATAAAAAAGTGTGGTTTGCCAGCTCTGATGATAAGGATATTTCTCCCTATACCAAGCAATTAGCCGAAATTTTTAAAGCCGAAAATCCTCAAAATCTAAAATGGAATTACTCAGACGAACCCAAAGAAAAACACACCACGATTTTTAGAGCCACAAAAGAAAAAGCACTGATTTGGACTTTGGGCAATCAATAGTTGTAAGCATCCAATTTTTGAGTAGCGCAATGTTTGAAAGAATTAATAAAGACAGTACACAAAACCTTAAGCTTATAATTGAAATTATACCAATATAAGGTGAATAATATGAAAAAAACACTAAAAACAATGGTGATAATACTATTATTAATAGCACTCTTTTTGGGTATGGCTTATCTCTACCATACTGATTTTGGCAGAAAAGGAGTTTTGTCTAATGCACCTGATTTACCTAAAATTGAAATACCAGTAACTTACAATGTTGCTTGGTGGGCACATCAAAAAGATTTAGTAATTGATGATTTTAAGGTAAATATTGTAGAAAATAATTTGCATCTATTCAACAATAAAGCATTGATTTCTTATAAGATAAAAGGAAAAATAAAATATGATGGACATTGGAAACCCAACATAAAAGAAGTTCACATATCAGAAAGAATTAATAAAGACAGTATACAAAACTTTAACCGTATAATTGAAATTACACCGATAGTAGAAGTGAAAAAGGATACAAATGCAAACGGCGGAATTGAAGATTTTGAATTTACAAACCAACATATAATTACCTCGGGGAAATTTGGTTTAAACAGGATTAAAATTATTTGTGAAAACAAAGACACCATTATCGAATTGCAACAAAGAAAATAAAGCATCAACTTAAAAATATACGAAAAATAGCTGTCAATTACTAATTTGTTTACAAATCATCGGAACTATTGAATAAAGGACTGAATTTTCTTAAAATTTTTTAAAATATAAATAATTGTTACATAAACTATAAAAAATGGGCTATTCTACTCAAGTAATTTTAACAGATGCAAGAAAGATAAAAGCTATATACGGGTCAAAAAATTTAGATTATCTCAACTCCTTAAGATACGATGAATATGAAGAATACATTGTGTTTCTTGAAAATAGATTTGATGTATCAACAGGAGAACTTTCTGTAAAGAAGTTACTAGAAAATATTTTAAACGGAGATACAGGTAGCCAATACACTTATCTTATTTTACAAGGACAAGAAAAATGGGCAAGAAGTGCTTTGGGTACGGTATATGGTTATTTATTTATGGATATTTGTTATGAATTTGGAAAACAGATTAATAGAAACGATGACAATTGGCCTATGTTACCTGCACATTTGGATGAGATAGTAACGGAGTATAAAGCCTTTTTCCCCATTCCTTTTTCAGATGACTGGCCACATATATTTTGCGTTGAGCGACACGAATTAGACCACTATGAAAAAGTGTTTAGAGATGCCATTTTAGATCGCTATCCAGATGAAGAGGATTTAATAAAAGATGTTGACTTCATTTTTGGTGAAGCGAGAAAGTCTAATCTGGATTTATGTTTTGTAAATTATTAATCTATTAAAGATTTGAAAACAAAATTTTGGATACAGGAAAAAAGCCCGAAGCAACTCTTTTTAGAACTTGTGGCATTAGATCAGTCATATACTGAATTTTGGGACATTATCAATACATTAGAAACGGAAATTGAGTCTTATGATTTTGATTATCCCAGATATACATTAGCTTTTTCTACCACATTTTACGGCTTTAATAATGATGGCGGCAATTTGTCTTATGAAGAACAAAATGAATGTGTTACAAGTAAGTTTAATGAATATAAAAACCAAATCTCAGACTTAATAAAGCAAAATCCTGATGAAGCACTACTGCCTAAGATTGATTATGAAAAATTATTCAATAATGAAGAATTAGAATTCGTTTATTGGGAAATAATAGAAATGAATCCATTTATGCGCGAATTTGAAGGAAAATTTGCAGCTTGGGAAAAAAATAATAAAGTATTGTTTCTGTCTGTTACAAAAGAAGATAAAGAACTTCCTTACGAGATCAGTGTTGGAGGAGTGGCTTTAGAAAAATACACTGAAATGTTACATAAATTCAATAGTATAATAAATGATTAAACCAATAAAATTATATATTCCGGATTATTACGATACATTTTCAATAGAAGATGATCGGGTATTAATGTGTAAAACAAAGTCATTATTGAACGAAGATAATCATGCTTCAAAATTTATAGCAAGTCTCGAAAGCCCTGAAAACTATCTATGTCATATTCCTGAAATTGGCGAGGAATATTCAAAAATTGCCACAAACTGCTTTCATCGTGACTGTGAAGAAAACTGGGAGTTGCCTGTAAAAGTCTCAGAGTGCAAGGTTTATACCTACAATTGGGATGATGAAGAGTTTCATTTTAGAATATACTGGATCATCATTTCAGAAAAATATATGTTGCAGTTGGTAGGTGTTTTTGAACCAAAATATTCTGCTTTTTACAAAAAACATTTTACGACCTGCCTTCATTCAACCGAAATTAATACCCATTTTAATTATGCTGAAAACATTGAAATAGGGGAGTTGTTTGATGTTAAAAAAGTTGAGGTTTCACTTCAGGAACTACAAGATTTGATTGATTTTGAAAAACAAAAAAAAGAAAAACAACAGTTTTCAGAAGAAAATTTGAAGGTATCAAACCCTAATTTCTATATAGTTCTCGAAACAGAATTAAAAGAAAAAAACGAAGTTCTGATAGACGCTTTGATGTGCAGAGACTGGAAATTGTACTATAACTTATTCAATCCTGAAAATTTTTCTGATCCAGACAGTACCATAGAATGGGAAGACAATTCAGACGTTTTTGAATATTACGAAAAGCCATTTACCAATGATGAAAAAGTAACGATCCTTTCCGAAAACAAAGAATTTAATGTAACAGCACTCAAACACCTTATATCCAATAAAGAAATGGCAGAGCAAAAGCTACTGACTTTCTTCGAGCAATATACCTTCGGAAATGGCGGTGCTTATGCAGATGCCATTCATTACCAATACGCAAAAATTGAAATAGAACGACTTCACGGTATAACTTTCTCCAATCAGGAATTTTTGAAACGTAATTTGTGTTTAACAGACATCATTATCACCGAAAACCCAAATGAACTTAAACTCCATTTTAAATGCAGCTGGGATTACGAACACGGAATTGAAATTATTCTTGATGAAAAGTTAGAATGCAAAACGGAATTATGATTAATTCAGAGATGATGCGAAATTTAGATGCAGCAGCTTAGAATGATTTTCGGATGATTTTTGATGATGAAGGAATACACTTAGAAAGATTTGAAAAAATAATATGTTAAAAAGCACTGGAAAGCTAACGTTACAGGCAATGCCTTCCAAACACACTCGCAAATCAAAATGAACAATAGAAATCAAATTTTAAATCCAATTTTTATAGTCTGCTTAATAACATTATTACTTAATGACTTCTATCTTAAGCAAACTTTTTCAAACGCATTGACAGGGAAAATTTCAGACTTTGCAGGACTGACTGTATTTCCAATTTTCATTGCTTATGTTTTTCCCAACACAAGAAAATGGATTTCAATAGCGACAGGGATTTTATTTATGATTTGGAAAACACCTCTTGTTACGCCAATTATTGAAACATTAAATCAATTTTCACCATTGAAAATTCAAAGAATAATAGATTATTCTGATTATTGGGCGTTGGTTGTTTTACCAATTGCACATACAATCATCAACCGGGACAAAATACTAATATTAAACTTTGGTAAATTATTAAAATTGGGTAAAATTGGAATTGCATCAGTTTCATTGTTTGCGATTTGTGCGACTTCAACGCCACCACCAGTTGAAATGCCTAAAGGTACAATCTACATCGGTAAAGAATATACGATTAAAAAATCCAAAGCAAAAACCATTGAAATGATAAAATCTTTAGGTTACAATGTTGACTTTTACAATAATTTAGAAGACAGCACAAGTTTCAGAAAACATAGGTCAAGAAATATTCCATATTATCAAACAAATAACATTATTATTTACGATGAGAATTCAAAGCCTATTGACACAATTCTTAATGTTAAATATACTTTGTATGAAACAGAACAAAACAGAACGAAAATTGAAATTATTAATGTAAAATTAAGCGAAGACGGGAATATACAAAGGTGGCAGACATTAAAATATTTACGAAAACAATACAAAAAGTCAATGGAAAAGCAAGTAATTGAAAAATTGAAATAGTGCTGCCTGTAACAAAGCATTGCCAAAAGAGCTGAAGTGCCTATATGAAAGATTTGTATCAGGTAATTGTATCGACCAAACAGGCAAACAATAAATTAGAAAAAGGATATATATCACAGCCGAAATTAAATTAAAAGATAATACTCAAATTGAACTTGTAAAAAGTGAACTGCAAATCCTGCAAAAACTTACACTTGAAGAAGCAGGCTGTAATTTTTTTCAATTCAACAAGATAATTCTGTATCTACAAGATTTATTATGTGGGAAAGATTTGATGATGAAGATAGTTTCAAAAAGCATTTTGAATATGAACATACCAAAAAGTATGTTAGTCTAGACTTAACAGAAGTGGTTCAATATTTTCAGACAAACATACTTTAATGTGCAATGTAATATATAGAAAATTTTAATCATAATTTCTATTGGTTAGACACCCTTAAAAGAGAAATGCAATTAGGATATCTATTCTCAATACAATAAAGCATTCACATTAACCTTGAAAAAAAATTAAATTAAAAAATAACAGTTAGCAAATTTATTTAAAAACAAATGAAGAAAATTATTTCATTAATAGCTATGTTTAGTGCAATCATAGTTATAGCACAAGTGGGGATCAATACCCAAAATCCACAAGGGATTTTTAATATTGATGGTGAAAAAAATAATCCCTCATCAGGTTCGCCCACTGCAAGCCAGCAACTGGACGACTTTACAGTAAAAAGTGATGGGAGCATAGGAATAGGAACAACTACTCCCCAAAATAAGCTGGAAATCAATTCTGGGATTACAGACAAAAGTGGAGTACGATTAACGAATGTTAAAAACAATACCATTGCAGGTGCATTGCCTTTAGCTGTGGATTCCAACGGTGATGTTGTAAAATCTATTGGAGCAGTAGGTACTGTCTTTATTGCTAAAGTGTTGCCGGATGCAACTGTGGGAGCAGGGTTTGTTTATTTGCCGCTACAGCCTTTATACGATCCGGAAAACCGTTACAACAGCACAACTTTCCAATGGCAGGCTCCCACCAACGATCAAAGTATCTATGAAGTTGAAGTGTCTTTGCACAGAATAGACGGAACCAACCCCTTTAATATCCATAGACCAAACTCTGCAACGTTAGTAAATTTACCAACAGCAACCGGACAAAATTTCTACTACCATTACAGTGGCATTATTTCTACCTTAAGCAGTAATAGTTTGCTTGGTGCGGCAAATTTCGGTATTCTGCTGAATAATAATTCTGGTGCTTCTTATACATTTACCTCTTCTTTGGTGTATGTAGCAAGAGGTTATTGGACGATTACAATAAAGAGAATATATTCGGGGCAATAAGGTGAATATAGAGACAACAAAAAGCAAAATAACAAATAATGCTCCTTTTGTTTTCAGTTGCTTCCTATGAATTTATAAAGACTAGCGGATTGTTGTCATCAAGATTAACAACAATCTATGAAATTATTCTTGATGCCAATGCTGATTTAAAATGAAGTTGGGGTCAATCAGAAAAATTCAAAAAACTTATGATTCTAACTGCTAAAAGACCTGTTTTTTTTCTGATGAATTGGATAATTGAAGAATAGTATCCACAGGCTATGTAAAACCAGGCACAACGAATGGAAAAATATTGAATATTCGTTAAACAACCTATTACTATGCATTGATATGAAAATCAATCATTTATAATAGGCACTTCGACAAGCTCAGTGTGACACCTCTAATACTAAACGCTTGATTTTTAGCGATGTCAAGCTGAGCCTGTCGAAGCTTTAGGTTAATAAACGGACAATCAATGAAAAAATAATACGCAAAAACGAGAAAGAAAAAATTACTGAATTAATTAAGCAAAAAAAAATGGAACCTATTAAAATATTCTTCTTTGCGATGGCATCATTTTTCGGAATAGAAAACCAAAGAATCCTTTCCGGGAAAACGCAAGTAAAAGTTTATCCTAAAGAATACAGGATAGAAGTTGTTCAGCAAAAAATATTTGCACTTACGCCGACAGAAAACGACCGACAACTGGCAAAAAAAGAATGGGAAGAAATTTACAACTTGAAATCGCACAACAGGCAGTGGTCGGAAGAATTAAACTATTTTTCAGATAAAAAAATAGAATTTTCTGAAAGCAAAAAGGAAATAACTGCCAAAATAACACTTACCTATAGCCATCCCAATGATATGGCGGTAATGGGAATCTGGTATGATGAAAACAAAGACAGGTTTATAATGAACTATATTCCCGAACACAGGCTTAAAACCAACGATGGAAAAAGAGACGGGATTTTTTGGAATTTTGACGGGAACAGGAATTTTAGCTTCACAATAACACCTTTTGCCACAGTCCCCCAAAATAAAAAATCCTCAATTAGCCTCTATTTAAATTAATTTTTTATATAAAGTTCAAATAAAAAAGGGTATACAGAATGGATCAACTGCTTTACCTTAAGATTTTGAACTTTCCAAAAAAGAAAAAAAGGGAAGATTTTGTATTTTACTCTTTTATGAAGACAAGGAGTTGCCTATTGAGTGGTGTGGCTGCTTTTAAAAACACATTCATAGAAAACCCGAAATAATTAAAAAATGACATTTTTATACACTGCAAGAGGCGCATACGATAGCAAAAACAACGAAGGTAAACTGTCTTGGAAAAAATATTTAGAAAGATCAAAACTAGTCCATTTAGAAGAATTGGTCTCGTTGGATGGAATGCTTAACGAAAATTTGGTAGAGCCAGACTACGATAATGCAGACGATTGGAACTGTACTCACATTGTAGACAAATGCCCGACTGACTTTTTCACAACACTTAATTTTGTGATGAAACGAATTAGAATTACAGAAAAATTCAATCTTTTAAAAGTTGTGGTTGAACCAAAGGAAGATTGTGAAAAGATAGATTTGGACGGATACGAATTTGTAGGGTACGATTTATTAGATCAAGATTTCAATGTTAGCGCCATAACTAATTGTGGAGGTTTTAACGAAATATTTTCACCAAAGGATTTGAATACCAGAGGATTAATTGATGATTTTCACAAAGCTTACGACATCCAAAAATGGTTATTGCAAAATAACCCAGAAGAACATCACGCTCATACAAACGTAATTGCCGTTTGGCGACACAAAACCATTGGAAGATAAAAAAGATTAAAAACAAGAAATGGCAAACTTAACACTCAGAGAAGCTTTCATCAACCATAAATTCATTTTGGTGGAAGAAATGCTGAAAGAAAACTCTTCTTCATACAAAGAACTCAGCAATTGGGATCAAAGTTATTTGGTTACCGAAGCTCTGAAACATAAATCATTCCATATTATTTTTACACTTATAGATCAAAAATTAGTAGAAACAGACCTGTTTGAACTGGATCATTTTTCAGGAAGCTTTATTGAGACCGTTTTTGGGAATATTCCGTTTTATTCGCAACCCGTTTCGGCTTTTAATTACGAAATTCTGTCTAAAGAGGAACCAAACGAAGAGGCGATGAATTTCCTTGAAAAATTTGCTTCAGCCATTGAAAATATTGATGAAACCATTTCGAACACTACTATTTTAACGTGAACTCGACGCTAAAATATTGAATTATATTTAGTTTTCCTTGCCATCTATGCATTTATCCAGTTCG
>NZ_JACLCT010000050.1:0-25808 GCF_014218915.1 Chryseobacterium sp. C2(2020) | reverse complement strand
AAAGAAGGAGCGTAAAACTATACGTTTTACACTCCTTTTTTATTGGTTAATAAAAATTTAGTTTTTCAGTGACCTCGCAATTGCGGTGGGTTTTGTGTTTTATAGTGTAGCAAAACTTACTTAGTCATTCCTTATAATCTCCATAACATTTTGATTTTCAATTTTATGCTTTCTAAATTCGTAAAATAATGTTGTAAAAAATTGCAGAAAATTGTATTTTTAGGGTATAAAAAGTGGCAAAATGTTAGGCAAAATAAGCGAAGATTTACAGCAGAATTTATTTAAGACCAGACTTCCTGATCTCGCGGATTTATAATCCGTGAGCAATAATAAGAACCCACCGCAAAACGGTGGGTTTTGTGTTATAATGCAGCAATATAAAACATGAGTCACCGTTAGGACTTAGATCAGCGGGGAAGAATGAAATAACCTCACATGGCTTTGCTGGTTTATTAATAGACATGAGGGAAAATATTTAAGTACTTGGATCATGGACAGATTGATCATAAATTGAAAAAAACAAAAAATACAATGATTAATTAAAGTTATAAATTTTGCCATTATAAACTACTTTTGTTACATCTTTCGGGAAGGTTTTAATCTGATAATTGCTGATGCGTCTTGAAGAACAGTAAGGATTGATAACAAACTGAATAATTTTGTTTTGATCTGAATTTTCTTCAGTCCAGAAACAGGCATTGTCTCCTTTTTTTACAAATAACACACGAGTTTTAGAAAAGTCATGAAACAGAATTTCGTCACGCTGATTTTCATAGAAATTACACCCTGTTCTTAAAACGTAAAAAATAAAAACTGTCATCAATACTATTGTCAGGTTTTTCAGTTTTGGTTTTAAAATGAAAAATCTCAGAAAATAAATGATCAGAAATAAAGCAAAAACCTCGATTAGATTCATCGGGATATTTTCATGGAACAACAGATCGAAATCTGCAAACCAATGAATGATTGTAAGTAAAATCTTAATAATAAAATCATACGCAACATTCATCAGATTAAAATCAAGATGAAAAACAATTAAAGTGGTCATTAAAAATGAAAAAACTATGATTGCTTCAGAAAAGGGAACAATTAAAAAGTTCGCAGCAATTGAAATAAATGAAAACTGATGAAAATAGTACAGAACCAGAGGAAGCGTTGCCAATTGGGCAGAAACGGAAATCGAAATTGTATTAAAGATCAGTTTTTTAAACCGGTTATCCTGTATCGGAAAATAGTTTAAAATCGGCTGATTCAGCCAGTAAATCCCCAAAACCGCACAAAAGCTCAACTGAAAACCGACATCAAAAAGCTGTTGAGTATCAAATATTAAAATAATAAAAGCAGACAGAGAAAGTGAATGCAGCAGATCAGATTTCCTTTGCAGCAAAATGTAAATAAAATAAATACTCAGCATTAAACCTGAACGTACGACAGAACTTCCAAATCCGATAAAAAAGGTAAAAAGCCATATAAAAATTAAACTGGAAATTATTGCGTATTTTCTGAATTTTAATGGTAAAATTTTAATTAGTAAAAGATAAAACAATCCGAAGATGACGACAATATGTGTTCCCGAAATCGCAAGAAAATGCACCAATCCGGAACGGTTAAAATCCTGAACCGTCTGCGCATCCATTTCCGTTCGGTCGGCAAGAATAATTCCTTTTAAAAATTCTTTCGACTTTGAAGACATTCCGGTTTCATCAATTCTTTGCAAAACTTCCAGTCTTTTCTGAGAAAACTTCTCCTTGAAGCTTAAATCTTTTCTTTCCGCTTCCGCAATTTCATCATTGATATAACACTGGTATTCAATATTTTTCCTTAAAAGATATTTCGAATAATCAAACTGAAAATCATATTGTGGCGGCTTCGGCTTTGAAATGTAAGCTTGAGCCTGATAATAATGTAAGAAATCAAGTTCCTTTTCGCTTTTCGGGATGTAAATAACAGCATTGAAAGTTTGCTTTCCGCCTTTTATCACGCCTTCGTACTTCCGATTTTTATCACTGGAATTCAGTTTTTTAGCTATTTTAAAAACAATTGTTTCATTTTTAGAAACCGAAACATTTTCGGAAGCAAAAGCATTGAAAAAATGCAGAATGATTCCGATCCCAAAAAACATAAAACCGAGAAAATAAGGCTTCGCTTTATGGAGGTAGTAATTTTCAAGAAAAGTGATGGCTAAAATGAAAGCACAAATAATGATAATTAAGTAAACAAAATTTTCATCCAGAGAAAAAAAGTCCTGAATAAAAATACCCAAAATAAACAAGATGGCAAGAATTAAAATCGGCTGTTGATTCAATTTCAAAATTTGTGCTTCTCAAAAATATTTAATTGAATAACAATCGGCAAATCAAAATTTTAAAATCTTAAATTTTGACTTAAATTCATGATATAAAAGAAAAATCGCAGAAAAATTTTCTACGATTTTTTATAGTTTATTTGATTTTTTAAACCTTTAAAATGACATCCGCCGCATTTTCACTGGCTCCTTTTCCGCCTAATTTTTCTCTCAACAAATCGTAATCTCTTAAAAGCTGTGTTCTTTTCTCGGTTTCTAAAATCTTTTTCAGTTCTTCCACCAGATTATTTGTGTTAAGATCATTCTGAATCAGTTCTTTAACGACTTCACGATCCATAATTAAATTCACCAGAGAAATATATTTGATGTTTTTAACGAGCCTTTTCGCAATTGCATAAGAAATTTTGCTTCCACGGTAGCAAACCACTTCCGGAACATTCAGTAAAGCAGTCTCCAAAGTTGCGGTTCCCGATGTTACCAAAGCTGCTTTCGAGCATCTCAGCAAATCATACGTTTTATTGGAAACAAAATGTACATTTTCGTCTACATAATTCTGATAAAATTCTTTCGGCAAACTCGGCGCTCCTGCGATAACAAACTGATATTCTTTAAAGTAAGGTCTTACGGAAAGCATCATTTCCAGCATTTTTTCCACTTCCTGTTTTCTGGAACCCGGCAAAAGCGCAATAATTTCTTTTTCGTTTAAGTCATTTTCCTTTTTAAATTCTTCAACATCAATATTTTGCAGCGTTGAAATCGCATCAAGCAACGGATGACCTACAAAATGCGAATGTACCCCATGTTTTTTGTAGAAATCTTCCTCAAACGGAAGGATCACCATCATTTCATCCACATATTTTTTAATGATCTCTACTCTACCCTCTTTCCATGCCCAAAGCTGCGGAGAAATATAGTAAACGACTTTAATGCCTAATTCTTTGGCAAATTTTGCAATCCTTAAATTGAATCCGGGATAATCTACCAAAATTAAAACATCCGGTCTGTTGTTTTTAATATCTTCTTTGCAGAATTTAATATTATTCAGAATGGTCCGCAGATTCATGGCTACTTCCAGAAATCCCATGAAAGCAAGATCGCGGTAATGTTTCACCAAAGTTCCGCCCTGTTGCGCCATTAAATCGCCACCCCAAAATCTGAATTCGGCAGTGGAATCTTTCTGCTTCAAAGCTTTCATTAAATTGCTTCCGTGCAAATCTCCGGAAGCCTCTCCTGCGATAATGTAATATTTCATTTCTATAATCAGAATAGAGAACAAGTAAGACGTTGTACGATCTTAATTTGTAAATTTGTTCAAAGATAATGATAAAAAATGTCAGAAGAATTTGAAATACGGAATAAAGTTGCGGAAAGCGGTTTAATCAATTTTGATCTTACGGATCTTGTTCCGAAGGGAGCCAGAAAGGGAATTGATCTTAAAGATTTTCTTTTCATGGAAATGGTCTTAAAGGAAAAAGATTTCCGCGAAAAAGTGGCAGCCATTGATGTTGAAGAATATCGTGATGCTTATGTGTACGTTTACAATTCTGCGGATGCGATTGTTCCGCTTTGGGCATATTTCCTGATTACGGCAAGACTTACCGGAGTAACTAAAAAAATAGTTTTCGGAAACCGTGAGGATCTGGAAGTTATTTTAATGCACAACGCCATTCAAAGCCATGATTTTGATGAAATGCGCGGAAAAAGAGTCTTGGTAAAAGGATGCTCAGACAAAGAGATTCCTGAAAACGCGTACATCGAACTGGTTGAACAGCTTCAGCCGATCGTGAAATCGCTGATGTTTGGTGAAGCATGTTCCAATGTTCCGATATTAAAAAATTAATTATTGATAATCAATAACTTATATGTAATTTCAAAAATAAATCTCAAATTTTGATTAAAAAAAATCTTTGGGGAATATTTTTTGATAACTTTGGTTGACTTAACAATAAAATAAACACAAACTATGAGTTTAATCGACCTACTTACAGGGAACACCGGCAACCAGGTTGCTGAACAGGCTGAAAACAAATTCGGGATCAGCAAAACGCAGGTAATTGCTTTACTGGCAGTTGCGGCACCGCTTATCATTTCTTACCTTAGAAACAAATCTCAGGACGCGAATGAAGCTGAAGCTTTGAATAACGCTTTGGATAAAGATCACGACGGAAGTATTCTGGACGACGTTTCTCAGGCAGATGCGAGACAGGCTGAAGGAGGTTCTATATTAAGCCATATTTTTGGTGGAGATAAATCGAATGTAGAAAATCAGCTTTCACAAAATACAGGAATTTCCATTGATAAAGTGGGACCTATTTTAGCGATGCTGGCTCCGGTAATTATGGGCTACATAGGAAAAGAAAAGCAACAGAACAATGTAGGAGCAGGAGGTTTAGGCGATCTTTTGGGAGGAATTCTTGGGAATGCATCCAATCAGGCTCAGCAACAGCAGTCTAGCCCTTTAAATGATATTTTAGGAAGCGTTTTGGGCGGAGGAAATTCTCAGTCCGGAAATCCTTTGAATGACATTCTGGGGAGCGTTCTTGGAGGAGGCAATCAGCAGAAGCAGCAAGGCGGAGGCGGATTGGGAGATATCCTTGGCGGATTTTTCGGAAAATAATTTAATTTTGTTACATAAAAAAGACCGGAGAAAAAATAATCTCCGGTCTTTTTATTTTAATTTTTAGTTTTTTCTTCTGAAGCAGCAACTGTTTTCGAAGCTTTTCTCGGTCTTCTTTTTCCATAGCTTCCATTGTTGATCTTACCTCTTCTAGATTTTTTGTCTCCTTTTCCCATAGAAATAAATTTTAGTTGATTGACTACGAAATTAAAAAATACCCTGTAAAAATCAAAGATTGGAGCTGTTAAAATTTTTATAATTCTGTAGCGGGAGGTTGAAAGACAGAGGCTGGAAGTTTATTACTGAAGCGTAAATCGAACTTTGTTAAAAAAACCTAGCATCCATACTTTTTACACTTTTACCGTTTTCCATTTTCCTTTTTTAAACAAAATAAATGCAACAATAGTAATTAAAGTTTCGGTTACGGGAATCGATATAAAGACACCTTTCGGTCCCATTCCGAAATATTTGGACAAAAAATACGCTAAAGGAATCTGGAACAGCCAGAATCCGCACAAATTCACCCAAGTCGGAGTCAATGTATCTCCAGCTCCGTTAAAAGCATTAATCATCACCATTCCTATTCCGTAGAAAATAAATCCTACCGCCATAATATGCAAAGCATTGGTAGCAATAGTTTTAATTTCAGGTTCGTTGGTGAAAAATCCGACTAAAAAATCTCCCATAAAAAAGAAAATAATACTTACGGTTACCATAAAGATCATATTATACTTTACAGTTTTCATAACGGACTGTTCTGCTCTCAACATTTCGTTGGCTCCCATATTTTGTCCGACTAACGTTGATGCGGCATTGCTTAATCCCCAAGCCGGAAGCAAAAAGAACATCATTAAACGCAGAGCCGTCTGATATCCTGCAGAAGCATTTTCACCGCCCGTTGTTGCGACCAGTTGAGCCAGAAAAATCCAACTGCAGGAAGCAATTACAAACTGAAAAATTCCGGGAGTTGCTATTTTTATCACGGATTTAATGATTTCAAAGTCGGGTTTAAAATATTTTGACTGAATTCTGATCTGCGTATCTGCAATCAGAAGATGATATAATTGATAGATCACTCCAATACTTCTTCCGATGGTGGTTGCCAAAGCTGCTCCCGTTAATCCCATTGCGGGAACCAGACCGAAACCTTTGATTAAAAGCGGACATAAAATTATATTCGCAATATTAGCGATCCAGAGAGATTTCATTGCAATCGCAGCATTTCCCGCTCCGCGAAAAATTCCATTGATTAAGAATAAAAGCATAATGATGACACTGCTTCCCATCATAATTCTTGTGAATTCTTTTCCGTACGCTGCTGCTTCGGGCTTTGAACCCATCAGAATTAAAATTTCCTCAGCGTAGATCACTCCAAGCAGACTCAATAGAAAAGTAATGACAAAAGAGACCAATACAACCTGCGCTGCACTTCTGGAAGCCTGTTCGGGATTTTTCTCCCCCACTCTTCTTGCTACCATCGCTGTTGCCGCCATACTCATCCCGATTGCGATGGAATACATCACGGAAAGTACAGATTCTGTTAATCCCACTGTCTGTATTGCAAATCCGCTTTCTTTAAGATGACCTACGAAATAGAGATCCACCAATGCAAATACAGATTCCATTGCCATTTCCAGCATCATAGGAATGGCGAGAAGAAGAACCGCACTTCTTATCGTTGCTTTGGTGTAATCTACTTCTTCACCGCTTAAAGCTTTCTTCAGAAAATTGAAATATTTTGACATGGATTCGGTTTTATATTCCGCAAAAATATAGATTCAAAAATGATTATAACTTGGCTTATGGAAAGTTTATGAAAAAGATTCTGAACAGATCAGTCGAAGCGCATTTACCAACTCAGAAAAATCAAAAATAAAAATTTCAATAATTATTTATCGTAAAACAATAAATAATTATATATTTGCAATAAAAAATACTATGAAAAATTATTCATCCACGATTTTGAGCATTCTCACTACTCTTTTATGGCTTTATTTAATCATCTCCTATATAACCATATTTCTTCTTGCTATTTTACTGATTACAAAAATAGTCGGTATTGATGTTGGTGTTTTAAGCAAAATAAAAATAGATAGTAAAAGATTACACATACAGGATATTCAGTCTTTAAAAAAAGAAGTTTCCATAGTGATCCTTTTTATGACAATCATATTAGGAATATTACAAACTATACTTTTTTCAAATGTTTTAAAACTGGCGAATAAAATTCAGATGAAGAGTCCGTTTTCATTAGAAATTTACAAGATTATTTCAAAAATTGCTAATTACACCTTAGCTTTAGGATGTTTTTCTGTTATAAGTGATACAATTACAGAAGCTTTGCTAAATAAAGTTACTTTTAATTTTAGCATTGACAATCAAAATTTTCAGCTATTTTTGGTATCCGCAATTATATACATCGTTTCTCAGGTTTATAAGCAAGCTGTTGATCTTAAAACTGAAAATGATTTAACAATTTAATTTATGCCAATAATCATCAACGTAGACGTCATGTTGGCGAAAAGAAAAATGCAGTCTCAGGAACTTGCCGAAAAAATTGGCATTACTCAGGCTAATCTTTCTATTCTTAAGACCGGAAAAGCCAAAGCGGTAAAGCTTTCAACACTGGAAGCGATCTGCAAAGCACTCGATTGCCAACCCGGAGACATCCTTGAATATGTAAAAGATTAATATTCTTTAAGATTTTAAAACTAAAAAATTCGTTAAAAATATTCCCAAACCTCACAAACTTCCTTAAAACCAATATTCACAAACAATAATATCAGATCTTACTTTTTAGATTTGACAAAAAAATTTAATCACTATGAAAAAATATTTCATCGTCCCATTTCTTCTATGGGGAATGACTTCTTTTGCCCAGCAAAAAATTGAAAATCTCGATTTTGAAACCACGGAAAACAATTCTCCTGCCTTATGGAAATTAATGGGAAACAATTCTGCAAAAGTATTTTCCGATTTTAATGAAAAACAGCAGGGAAAGGCATCTGCAGTGATAGAATCTGAAGGTACAGAAGGCTTCAGAGCAATCATGTACACACTTCCCAACAATTATGCAGGAAGAAAAATTACGCTTTCCGGATATCTCAAAACAGAAAATGTAACGGATGGATTTGCAGGATTATGGATGAGAATTGATCCTGAAGTTGCTTTTAACAATATGCAAAACGTTGGTCTGAAAGGCACAAACGACTGGAAAAAATATGAGGTTACCCTCAATATGTCTCCGGAAAACACACAACAGATCGTTATCGGAGCATTGCTCTCAGGAAAAGGAAAAATCTGGGTAGACGACTTAAAAGTTTCCATTGACGGAAAGGACATTGAAAATGCTAAAATTTTCGAAAAAAAATTAACGAAAGTTGAGCTTGATAAAGAATTTGATAAAGGCTCTACAATTTCCAATATCAACCTCGATCAGAATAATATTGAGAACCTTAAAAAACTGGGATTCATCTGGGGATATCTGAAATATTATCATCCAAATGTTGCCGAAGGAAATTACAACTGGGATTACGAACTTTTCAGAATTTATAAAAAAACTGAAAATGCTGCTGCTGAAGAGAGAGACCAGATTTTAACAGACTGGATCAAAGGTTTAGGCAAATTTCAGACAGCAAAAAATTCTGAGCCTAAAAATGTGAAGATCAAGCCGGATCTCGACTGGATCACCAATTCCGGCTTCTCGAAAGAACTTACAGAGCTGCTTTTACAACTAAAAGATGCTAAAAGGCCAAAAGTCAATTATTACGTCGATTTCTTTCCGAATGTAGACAATCCTGATTTCAGGCATGAAAATCCTTACAGAGAGATGAAGTATCCCGATGAAGGTTTTAGACTGCTTTCTCTTTACAGATACTGGAACATGATTCAGTATTATTTTCCTTACAAAAACCTCATCGAGGAAGACTGGAAAGGCGTGCTCAAAGAATTTATCCCAAAATTCATCAACGCAAAAGACGAAACGGAATACAATCTCGCTTCTCTGGAACTGATCGGAAGAATTCACGACACTCATGCCAACATTTGGGGAAACAGCAAATCGCTTGAAAAATATTTTGGCGAAAGGTATTCTCCGGTAAAATTAACTTTTGCAGAAAATAAACCTGTGGTTGAAGGCTTTTATGACGAAAATTTAGGAACACAGACCGGATTGAAAAAAGGAGATGTCATCACGGAAATTAATGGTGAAAATATGGACAACATCATTAAAAATATGCTGAAATATCTTCCTGCTTCCAATTATCCTACTCAACTTCGGGACATTTCGAGAAAATTGTTGCGAAGCAATGCAGAAACCATCAATCTTACCATTTTAAGAGACGGAAAAACGGAAGAAAAAACTATAAAAACTTATACTTATTCAGATATTAAAATAAAAAAAGAGCCAAAAGAGTTTTTTAAAATGCTCGATGGCAACATTGCTTATGTTTATATGGGAAGTGTAAATGCCGATCTTCTTCCTGAAGTTTTTGAAAAAATTAAAAACACGAAAGGTTTGGTTATCGATTTCAGAAGCTATCCTTCAGATTTTGTGGTTTTTAAAATGGGAAAACTGTTAAAACCGGAATCCTCGGATTTCGTAAAATTTACGAATACAAGCAACAGTCAGCCGGGACTTTTCACTTTTACACCAAGTTTAAAAACACAGGGAACCGGAAAAAAATCTTATGAGGGCAAAATTGCCATATTAATTAATGAAACCACTCAAAGCAGTGCGGAATATCACACCATGGCTTTCAGAACCGCACCGAATGCAAAAGTTTTCGGTTCTACAACGGCGGGAGCTGATGGAAATGTTTCTGATATAAAACTCCCGGGAAATATTTCCACCATGATCAGCGGAATCGGCATCTATTATCCCGACGGAAAAGAAACCCAGAGAATAGGAATTGTTCCCGATGTTGAAGTAAAACCTACAATAGACGGAATAAAAAACAATAAGGACGAAGTTTTGGAAAAAGCAACGAAATGGATTAATAATTAGCAACATTGATCGAAAAATTTTATTTAGCTTTGTATATTCTTTATATAAATCAAGTTTTATGAAAAAAATAATTACAGCAACTTTGCTATTCGGACTTTCTGTTTTTGCCAACGGATTATTTGCACAGGAGTTATCAGCAGAACAATTGAATACGTTCCGTACCGATAATCTGGAAAGTTTCCAGAAAGCTTTCAGTCAGGAAGATTTTTCAAAATGCTATACCGTAAATGGTACAAAAACAGATTTACTTTCTTTGAGCGTAAAAGAAAACAAAAAAAATGTCTTCAATTATCTGGTGAGTAAAACTGATGTTAATAAGTCTTGCAGCGATGTTACTCCTTTAATGAATGCAGCAGCTTCCGGAAATATGGATGCCGCAAAAATGCTGATGAAATTTGGGGCTAAAAAAGAGGCAAAAGACAGCAAAGGCAAAACGGCAAAAGACTACGCTGTTAAAAATAAACAGTCTGCAATGGCAATGGTTCTTTAATTTTTTTAGAGATAAATAATTTAAAACTTCCTTCGGGAAGTTTTTTTGTTTTTAAAACCTGCAAAAATCTTATCTTTGCCAACGGAAAATTCAAGGTTCGGATCAGAGCCTTATACATTGAACTTTAAACAAATAATTATGTTTCGATCGCACACAAACGGAGAATTATCTCTTAAAAATCTTAATGAAGAAGTTACACTTTCAGGATGGGTACAGACTATCCGTGATAAAGGATTTATGATTTGGATAGATCTTCGGGATCGTTACGGAATTACGCAGCTTGTTTTCGATCAGGATCGTTCTACGGCAGAACTGATGGAAAATGCAAAAAAACTGGGACGTGAATTTGTGATTCAGGTTACCGGAAAAGTTATCGAAAGAGTAAGCAAAAACCCCAATATTCCGACAGGAGAAATTGAAATTTTAGTGGAGAATTTAACAGTTCTTAATGAATCTCAGCTTCCGCCTTTCACCATTGAAGACGAAACGGACGGTGGCGAAGAATTGAGAATGAAATACCGTTATCTGGATATCAGAAGAAATCCTGTAAAAGATAAATTGATTTTCCGTCATAAAATGGCGCAGAAAGTAAGAAACTATCTTTCAGACAACGGATTTATTGAGGTTGAAACTCCGGTTTTAATTAAATCCACTCCGGAAGGAGCGAGAGATTTCGTGGTTCCGAGCAGAATGAATCCGGGACAGTTTTATGCTTTACCACAGTCTCCGCAGACTTTCAAACAGTTATTGATGGTTGGCGGAATGGATAAGTATTTCCAGATTGTAAAATGTTTCCGTGACGAGGATTTAAGAGCCGACAGACAGCCGGAATTTACACAAATCGACTGCGAAATGGCTTTCGTAGAGCAGGAAGATGTGATGAATGTTTTCGAAGGAATGACGAAAACTTTATTGAAAGATATCACCGGTCAGGAATTCGGAGATTTCCCAAGAATGACTTTCGCTGATGCGATGCAGAAATACGGAAACGACAAACCGGACATCCGTTTCGGAATGGAATTCGTGGAACTGAATGATTTAGTAAAAGGAAAAGACTTCAAAATATTTGATGAAGCAGAATTGGTTGTCGGAATCAATGTTGATTCAATACGTGCAGGTGGATTTGAATATTCGAGAAAGCAAATTGATGAATTGATTGAATGGGTAAAACGACCACAGATTGGAGCAACTGGAATGGTTTGGGTTAAACATCAATATGATGATAGTTTCACTTCATCTGTAAATAAGTTTTATAATGAGGTAGATTTAAGAAAAATTGGAAATAAATTTGGGTCTAACGTTGGAAATTTGATGTTTATAATGTCTGGACCAGCCAACAAGGTGAGAGCGCAACTTTCAGCTCTGAGAATGGAAATTGCAAACCGTCATGGCTTAAGAGATGGAAACGTATTCGCGCCACTTTGGGTAGTTGATTTCCCATTATTGGAATTTGATGAAGAAAGCGGACGTTATCATGCAATGCACCACCCTTTCACGTCTCCAAAACCGGAAGATATTCATTTGCTGGAAACAGATCCGGGAAAAGCCAGAGCAAACGCTTACGATATGGTGTTGAACGGAAACGAAATCGGCGGAGGTTCCATCAGAATTTTCGATAAAGATCTTCAGTCTAAAATGTTCGATCTTTTAGGATTCTCCAAAGAAGAAGCAGAAGCACAGTTTGGTTTCTTAATGAACGCCTTCAAATACGGAGCGCCGCCTCACGGTGGACTGGCTTTCGGGTTTGACCGTTTGGTAGCAATTCTGGACGGAAACGAAGTGATCAGAGATTATATTGCTTTCCCTAAAAATAACTCAGGACGTGATGTGATGATCGATGCGCCTTCTTCGATTGCTGATGAACAGCTAGACGAACTGGAACTTAAATTGAATTTAAAATCATAAATTAGAAGCGGGGAATTTTTCTCCGCTTTTTTTATGAAAACACTAATTTCTCTAATAGCCACTTTAGGATATATTTCTGCAATAGCCTGTGCAGTTTATTTCATAATCATATTTATAAAGAAAATACTTTATTACCCTCCGAACGTAAAAGAAAAAACTTACGAAGAAATAATGAAGCTCTCTTACATTTCAGGATTATTGCTTGTATTTAGCTCAACCTGCTTTTGGGTGGCTAAAGAAATCGTAGAATATGATTTTAAAAGAACGTTGAGAAAACACACTATTGTTTCAGCAGATATTGAAAACATATTTTTCAGTCAGGAGGATATGAGAGGTATTTTTGATCATTTCGAAAATGATGAAGGACGTTACAGGTGCGAAAGCTTTAGCGGAATTATTAATCTGGATAACAACGAATCGATTTCTGTTGAAATTATAAAGCATTGCTATGAAAAGAACAGATATATTATTGTTTCTAAACAATACAGCGTAGAAGCTACCATCGGAGACATCAACACGGATAAGTTTGATTATCTAAAAAGCGACAGCATAAATACTGAATAATTCATAAAAATCTATATTCACAGAAAAAATAAAAACCATTATCAGAAACATGAACGAAGAAATTTTCACTTACAACACACCTTCCTCCGAAAAAATTTTAAGACAGATTAATGAATATGAATTTAATAGACAGTGGAAAAATAATCTTAAAAAAAATAATAAAAATCTTTTTTGGGGAATATTATTTACCATACTCGGAGTTATTACCATAATTTTCGAAAACTACACTTTTGCAGGATTCTTTTTAGGCTTTTCAGTCGCTGTAATTTCAACATATTTCAATTATATGACCCAATATAAAAAGTATAAAAAGGCTTTTTATCAAAAATTAGATCGTGAAATCTCAAATCTTGAAGGAAACTCCAAAGATATCTTCTTGGAATTTAGCCCATATCACTTTAGTTTTAAAAATTATAAATCTGAATATAAATTTATCTGGAGTGAGATTACCTATTGTATTTTAGACGATCGATATCTTTACATTACAGCTAACTCGTCTATGAATTTTATTTTTGATAAAGCCAATGTTGATAAAGAAAATCTTGATAAAACACTATTATATCTCGAGATGAAAGCAAAGTTTAAAAAAATTTAAAAATACCACACCTCCCGTAAATTCATCATACAACACAACCCTTATACAATTTACCTACAAAAAAGCAATATAAAAAGGAACAATTTAAATCCTTCAACATTACTGCTGATCCATAAAAATAAAAAGGTCTGAATTTCTTCCGACCTCTATCCGTTTTTTCTCAACTCATTTATGAGGATGATTATTATGTTGATGTAATAGGTGTAATTTTATCAGCGATAAGAAAGCTTTTGCAAAAACTGAAAATCTTTTTATAGAGAATAAAAAGATTTGTCAGTCTTTGTGAAGAAATGAATTTTTAATTGATAAAAGAAAATTTATTTACAAACATATTACCGATAAGCGGTAGTGGAGTTTCTTTTTCATTTGCGGCGTTTATTATTCCCAAAATCATTAAAATAAAGAATAAATAGCCAATGTAACCTAAAAAGTGTAATGACGGAACATTAGCAGCAACGATCGTCAGCGCAATATTAAATAACGTGGAAACAATTGCCAATCCCAAACTCTGGCCGAGATGAAAATTAACCAACCTGTCTTTTTGCGATTTGTCTCTTAAAAAAAATGCGATAAGCCATCCGACAAGCGTGATATACGAAATAATTGCTAAAACTTTGTTGTTCATGTTTTGAGTTTTTAAATTTCTGAATAAAATTATTTTCAACCCGGCAAAGATATTATCGCCAAATCAGCAACAGCAATTTTGAGTGTCTATAAAGTGTCTATGAGGAAATTAAAAACGTCTACAAAGCGTCTACAATAAAATTAACACGCTTATTTTAAACCAATTACAACTAAGAAAGCTGCTGTATAAACTGATCCAGATCTTCGTCTTTCCCCAGATTAAGTTTCTGCTTTATTCTGTAACGCGCCATTCTTATACTTTTGGGCTCAACATTCATCTGGGATGCAATTTCTTTGGTCGAAAGCTTCATCAAAATAAAACCACAATATTTTAAATCCAGTTGGGTAAGATTCTGGTTGGCTTTATCCAATAATTTATTGAAAAATTCAGGATAAATGCTATTGAAATTAGATCTGAACTTTTCAAAATCATCATCTACCAAAATCCCTTCGTCTATCGCTTTAAAAATCTGATGATCTATGACAGAAGGCGCGGCAGATTTTTTTTCCATCAGTTTTTCTTTAAGATTATTCAAAATTTCATTTTTCTTTTCAAGATGAAGCACACTGCCGATCAATTCTTTACGAACCTGATTTCTCTCAATCTCTAATTGCTTATTTTTCTCCGAAATAAGATGCATTTTCAGCTTATTATTCTTCTGATACTGAAACCAGATGATCAGCATTAATATAATCACAACAATCATGATCAGGATGTAGATTCTCTGGTTGAAATTTTTAGAAGTCAGAGTTTCTATTTTCTCTTCCTTCTCTTTCATTTCATATTTTATAATGCTGTTTTGTATCGCTTTGTTTATATTTTCATCGTTTGCTTTCTTACTTGCAGCCTGAAAAAGCTGGTCGATCCTGTAGAATTCTTCCCAATCTTTTTGCGTCGCTGCGATTTTCTTCAGGTCTTCATAAAATAAAAGCTCTGTAACAGCATCCGGATAAGGCATTGTCTGCGCCTCCTTCAATCCACGATGGAAAAAAGCTTTGGCTTCTTCTATTCTCTTATCTTCCAGCAGAATATCTCCTTTTGCACCATAATAATTCCTGTATATGGACAGATAGTTATACTTTTTAGCAAGCTTTAATGCTTTATTAAGATAAACATCGCCTTCCGGATTTTTCTTATAAAAAAGCAAATTATATCCGTAATTAAAATATAATGATGCTAAAGCAAATTTCTGGGTGGTTTCATTTTCATTCTGTATCAGATCTGCCGTTTCCTTTAGATATTTTAAAAGCTGATCCGAATTGTATTTTGAAGCCCGGTTAGTATTAAAATCATTCTTCATATAATTGGCAAATCCGCATCTGGCATTAATAATTGCTCCCACATCTTTGCTTCGATCCGCCAGTTCAAGAGATTCGTTCAAAATTTTCACATCCTTATAATTGGAAATATAGAAAACAGAGACTCCTGCATCACTTGCCATTGCAAAATTTTCATTCAGCTTAAAAAGTCTGAAACTCTTTAAAAAATAATTAATTGACTGGTCATTAATCTCCAGGATCATGTACAGCTTTCCTGTTGCAAAATTGTAATAGGCTTCTGCCGGAGAACTCCCATTCTTACCGGAAAATTTTTCAGCTTCCGTAATATACTTTTTCGCAGATTCATAATCTTTCTTGGTAATGTAGGTTAATGCCAATAAAGAATTCATAAGCAGTTGGCTCTCATTAGATTTCGCAGATTTTTTTAATACAGATAAATCTTTTACTGCTTTGTTTAAATCTTCGTTTCTGTTGTTAAAAATATCAATTGCTTTTTCGTTCTGCG
This sequence comes from Chryseobacterium sp. C2(2020), assembly GCF_014218915.1. Classification (NCBI taxonomy): domain Bacteria; kingdom Pseudomonadati; phylum Bacteroidota; class Flavobacteriia; order Flavobacteriales; family Weeksellaceae; genus Chryseobacterium; species Chryseobacterium sp. C2(2020). The sequence goes on along the minus strand of NZ_JACLCT010000050.1, from coordinate 9,917 downwards.
CTAAAAGCAACGTCTGAAATAAGAATAAAAAAAATACTGTGATTAGTTTAAATTTCATAGAATTTTACCGATATCTCTTGCTGTGATTAAATAAATGTTACGGTAAAGGTAATATTATACTTCCGGATTCTTACGGAGTATTTCTTACATAACCTGTTCCTAAAAAAACATAAATAACTCAATTGTAATTATTTAAAATATCACACGACAGTTACACGGCACAATCATTGTACTTTTTACCGAAAATAAAGTACAATGAAAGCAATCTGGAACGGCGCCATTGGCTTTGGATTAGTCAATATTCCTGTCAAAATCTACTCTGCTACCGAAACCACCAAACTGGATTTGGATATGCTTGATAAGTCTGATTTTTCGAATATCAGATTTAAAAGAGTGAACGAAAATACAGGTAAGGAAGTGAAATGGGAAAATATTGTAAAAGGATACCTCATGGACGACAAATACATTATTCTGGATGAAGAAGATTATGAAGCCGCAAGTCCTGAAAAATCCAAAATCCTTTCTATTGATCAGTTTGTAAAAGAAAGTGAAGTAGATTCTGTTTATTTTGAAAATCCGTACTATCTCGAACCTCAGAAAAATGGGGAAAATGCTTATCGCCTTTTGCTGAAAGCTCTGGCAAAAACAGAAATGGTTGGAGTAGGAACATTTGTTCTGCGCGAAAGTGAAGCCATAGGAATGATCCGCCCTTATAACAATGAAGTGTTGGTTTTAAACCGATTGAGATTCGCACAGGAAATCAGAGATTACGGAGATCTTAAAATTCCGGCGGCGAAAGCTCCGAAACCTGCTGAATTAAAAATGGCGGTGAACCTCATCGAACAGCTTTCGCAGGAATTTGATCCTGAAATGTACAAAGACACGTATTCTGAAGCTTTAATGAAGATCATTAAACAGAAAGCGAAAGGTAAGAATACCAAAACGAAAAAAGCGGAACCTGCAAAAGAAGGAAAAGTAATTGATCTGATGGCGCAGCTAAAAGCCAGTTTACAGAATACCAAATCCAAAAACGCATCATAATGACTCTAAAAGATTACAACGAAAAGCGGAAATTTGATGAAACCAGCGAACCAAAAGGAAAAACTAAAAAGAGCAAAGATCAGCTTATTTTTGTGATTCAGCGGCACGCTGCATCACGACTGCATTATGATTTCCGTCTTGAAATGGATGGCGTGCTGAAAAGCTGGGCAGTTCCGAAAGGTCCTTCATTAGACCCTAAAGACAAACGTCTTGCCATGATGGTGGAAGATCATCCCTACGATTACAAAGACTTTGAAGGAAATATTCCGGAAGGAAATTACGGAGCCGGACAAGTAGAAATCTGGGACAGCGGAACCTATGAACCTCTCGACAACCATTCCAAACTTTCCGACGAAAAAGAGCTGCTAAAAGAGCTTCACGCCGGATCTTTGAAATTTATCCTACATGGAAAAAAGCTGAAAGGCGAATTTGCTTTGGTAAAAATGAAAAACACGGAAGAAAATTCATGGCTCTTAATCAAACATAAAGATGACTTCGCCGAAAGTGATTATGATGCAGAGGAAAACACCGCAAAAAATTCTCAGGTCACAAAATTTTTAGAGGAAAAAAAAAGCCTCAAAAGCAGCAAAAAAAAGTCATAACCTCAGAAACAAAGCCTAAATTCAAACGGTACAATTCTTTAGTTGACGAAAAGAAAATTGAAAACTTTATCAAACCCATGCTGGCAAAACCTCACGATGAGGCTTTTGATGATGAAGACTGGATTTTTGAAATCAAATGGGACGGTTATCGTGCCATTGCCGATTTAAGTACCGATCAACCTCTCTTCTATTCCCGAAACGGAATTTCTTTCCTTTCAAAATTTGAAAAAATATCGCGGGATTTTGAAAATCAGATTCATCATATGATTCTTGATGGTGAAATTGTTGCCTACGATGAAAACGGAAAACCTAATTTCCAATGGCTTCAGCAGATTGGAGACAATCCTGATCTGGCTCTCACCTATCAGGTTTTTGATATTTTATGGCTGAATGGTCATTCCACGGAAGAACTGCCGTTGATTCAGCGGAAAGAACTTTTAAAAGAAGCTTTAGTGGAAACCGATGTCATCAGATATTGTGATCATGTTTCGGAAAAAGGGACTGCATTTTTCAGTCAGATGAAAAAGATGAAACTTGAAGGGATGATCGCTAAAAAAGCCAACAGCATTTATGTAGAAAATCACCGGAGTTCCGACTGGCTGAAAATCAAATTTACCAATACTGAAGAAGCCATTATTTGCGGTTTTACTGAACCTCGTGGTTCAAGAGAAGGTTTCGGAGCTTTGATTTTAGGAAAATATATTGCTGGAAAACTTAACTACAGCGGACATACAGGAACAGGATTTAACCGCGAATTAATCCATGAAATTCTTCAGAAACTAGAAAAAATTACTGTCGCAAAATCACCTTTCGAAATCAAACCTAAAACCAATATGCCTGTAACATGGACAAAACCTAAACTGGTGTGCGAAATAAAATATTCAGAAATTACGAAAGACGGAATTTTTCGTCACCCTGTTTTTGTGGCATTGAGAGAAGATAAAGAACCTGAAGAGGTTAGAAATTCTTCTGAAGATTATAAAACCATTTCCCAACCAAAAACAAAGACAATGGCAATTCCAAAAAAGATAAAATCGTCTGAAAACGAACAAGAAATTACCCTAAACCGACACAAAGTAAAACTAACCAATCAGGACAAAATCTATTTTCCTAAAGATGGCATTACAAAAGGTGATGTCATCGAATATTATCAGTCGGTTGCAGACTATATTTTACCCCATCTTAAAAACCGTCCGCTTTCGCTAAACCGCTTTCCGAACGGAATTGAAGAGCAGAATTTTTATCAGAAAGATGCCGGTGACAGTATTCCGGACTGGGTTAAAACAACGAAGGTTTACTCGGAATCGAATGACAAAGACATTGATTACATTTATTGTAACGACAAAGCAACTTTGGCTTATTTAAACAATTTAGGCTGCATTGATATGAATCCGTGGAATTCTTCACTTCCCGATCTTGATCATCCTGACTTCTTGGTTTTAGACCTCGATCCTTCGAAAAAGAATACGTTTGATGAGGTTATTGAAACAGCTTTGAAGGTGAATGAAGTTTTAGAATCTGTAAAAATCCACGGATACTGCAAAACTTCCGGAAGCACGGGAATTCACATTTATATTCCGATGGGCGGAAAATACGAATTTGATCAGGTGAAAGATTTTGCGCACCTTTTAATGAAACAAGTCAATGAAAAATTGCCGAAACTCACGACACTGGAAAGAAGCTTACAAAAACGTGACGAAAAGAAAATCTACCTTGATTATCTTCAAAACAGAACCGGACAAACTTTAGCAAGTGCTTACAGTTTGCGGCCAAAAGAAGGAGCATCTGTCTCGATGCCTCTGGAATGGAAAGAACTGAAAAAAGATTTACAACCTACAGATTTCAATATCCATAATGCGTTAGAAAGAATTAAAGAAAAGGGAGATTTGTTTAAACCTGTTCTGGGAAAGGGAATTGATATGATGAAGGCGTTGGAGTTGTTGGGAGATGCTGAATGAAATTAATGCTTTAAATTTTCAATCATTTTTAAGCAAAAATCGATGCTGTTTTCATCTCTTAAATGATTGATGAGTAGGTATAAATTGTTAACAATATCATCAACAGATAAAATTAAATCATCGTTAAAAAATTTTCTCTGCATTAAGTACATTTCCAAATTAATATAAATATATCTCAGATATTCAACATTATTAATTTTTGAAAAACACTCGCAGAAAACGTAGGATGAATCATATTTTCCTTTTAATATAAATTGTGTAAAATCTAAAAAATCTGCAATAAAATATAATTGATGATCTTCCCATTTAAAAACTTCTTCTATAAAATCATCATGCTGTTTTGCTGTAAAATGATCTAAAATATTTTTAAGATACGGAAAATGATCATATTCAAAATTTTCCGAACTGTCATAAGAGCTTATATTGTCAATATAAGTTTTAATTTCTAAAAACTGATCATTCATAGTATGAGTTAAGGAAGTTTCGCCACCAGACTTTCAGGCAGCATTTTCAAAATCAGATAAATGATTTTCCATTTGAAATTCGGAACAATGGTGAAAGAATTTCCTGCGTTTACGATATTTTTTGCCACATAATCAGGCTCCATCATTAAAGATTCATTCAACTGTAAGCCTTCATTGATTTTTGTACGGATGTAGCCAATCACCAAAGCATTGACTTTTATATTTCTTGAAGCCAATTCCTGTCTTAAGCCAGCTAAATACGTAGTAAAAGCAGCTTTTGTACTGCCATAAACAAAATTGCTTTTTCTCCCTCGAACTCCCGAAAGCGAAGATAAACCGATAATTCTTTCCAGATTTTTATTGTTCTTATCCGTTGCAATAATATTCAGAATAGAAACGGCTCCCATATAATTGACCAGCATCATTTGCTGAGCTCCTTTGAAGTCTATCAAAGCAGTTTCATTATCCACTAAAAAACCTGCGGCATACACCACAATATGAGGTTTTGCAGGAAGTTCAGCATAAAATTTCTGATGAGAATCAAAATCGACAGCATCGAAAGATAAAACCTTCACCTTAGAATTCAGATTATGTTCTGAAACAAATTGTTCTAAGGAATTTGTATTTCGGGAAGCCGCAATAACGGAAAATCCTTTTTCTATGTATTGTTTCGCAGTCTGTTTTGCAACATCGGAATTCGCGCCTAAAATGAGAACGGTTTTGTTTGTGTTTTGATTCATGGGGCAAAGATAGTTTAAACCACAAATAACACAAAGATTTTCACTAATGGCACAAAGATTTACCGCCATTTTTGTTATTTCGACGAAGGAGAAATCTATTTTTAAACCGTTAAGATTGAGTTGAGAAGTTAAGATTATTAAGGTAGGAGCTTCGCTTTTGATTTCCCGGAGATCTTTTAAACACTAATTGCACAAATGGTTTTCACGAATAAATACAATTGCTAAATGCTATCTTGTCATTTCGACGAAGGAGAAATCTATTTTTAAACCGTTAAGATTGAGTTGAGAAGTTAAGATTATTAAGGTAGGAGCTTTGCTTTTAATTTTCAGATTTTTTTTTAAACACGAATTGTACGAATGTTTTTTCACGAATACCTACAAATATGTTTAACGTATTTTGTCATTTCGACGGAGGAGAAATCTATTTTTTAAACCGTTAAGATTTAGTTGAGAAGTTAAGATTATTAAGATAGGAGCTTCGCTTTTGATTTTTCGGAGATTTTTTAGACACTAATTGCACAAATGGTTTTCACGAATAAATACAATTGCTAAATGCTATCTTGTCATTTCGACGAAGGAGAAATCTTTTTTAAACCGTTAAGATTGAGTTGAGGAGTTAAATTATTAAGATGAATTCTTCTCTCCGCTTCGCTGCGGTCAGAATGACCATCCTACGTTAAAAATAATTGCAGCTTAGATTCCTACGAATGATAAATTTTCCGGATATTAAAATTGAAAAATATTCATATAAAAAAGTTTCGGCGGGGTGAGCTTTGCTCACCCCGCCGAAACGAAATATTTTAAAAACTGAAAAATTATTTTTTCTCAGTTTCGATTTCTTTTTTGTCTTCCGCTTTATCAGAAGTCTTGGATTTATCTCCGAAACGCGCTTCCGTAAACTCTCTTGAAACCGCAGCTTTTTCGAATTTCAGCTTTCCTGATAATGTTTCGATAACAAAACCATCGTCATGAACCTGAGCAATTCTTCCGTGAAGTCCGGAAGTAAGAACCACTCTTGTTCCCACTTTCAGAGTTTCCTGAAAGTTTTTCTCCTGCTTCTGCTTTCTCATCTGAGGTCTGATCATCAGGAAGTAGAAACCTACCACCATCACCCCCATCATGATCATCATCATTCCTCCGCCACCTTGTGGCTGTGCCTGTAAAAATATGGATAATAAATTCATGATCTTATGGTTGAATATTAGCAGTGAAATTGATTCGGATCGGAGCTTTTTCTACGTTTGCAAAAACATCAGCAAATTTGTTAACATTTCCGTCGAAGTTTGTAGAATCGAAGTGCAAAGTAATCTTTCCTTTTTTACCCGGCATAATCGGGTCTTTTGTAAAATCAGGAGCTGTACATCCGCATCCGGGCTTTACTTCAGAGATTATCAATGGATTTGTTCCGGTATTGGTAATTTCGTAAATGTGCTCTACTTTATCGCCTTTTTTAATTTTTCCGAAATCAAAATTGTTTTCAGAAAGTGCAACCGTAGTGAGTGGCTGATTGGAAGCCGGAGCCGCAGTTGTTTCTCCCGAAACCGGAGCTACAGCAGCAGAGTCTCCCGTTGTTGCAAGCATTGAAGCTGCAGTAGAATCTGTTGCAGCAGTTTCAGTTCCTGTAACTTCTTTATTTTCTTTTTTGCAGGAAACGAATCCAAAGCCTATGACAGACAAAGCAATGATGGATAATGTCTTTTTCATATGAAGATAATTTATATTCTGTTTAAATCTTTACAATATTTATCTAAAATTCCGTTAATGAAAATATTGGAGCGGTCTGTTGCGAAAACTTTTGCGATCTCAATATATTCATTAATGATGACTCTTGAAGGGGTGAAAGGAAAATTGTCCAGTTCCGTCATTGCCGTCGATAAAATGACTTTATCCATGAGAGAAACTCTTTCAAGATCCCAGTTTTCCAGTCTTTCTTCCAGTTTCTTTTCATTGTTTTCCCAACTGTCCAACGTGTTTCTAAGAAGTTTCATCGCGAAAGTTTTATCGTCTTCGTCTTTAATCATTTTAATTAAAGTACGGCTTTCTTCATCTTCTTTCAGGAAACCGATGGTTTTCTGCACCATTGAGTTCGCGATGTGGATATCATCATACCATGAAAGTTCTTTATCACCAAGATAATCATGAAAATCATCATTTTCAGCAATATATCTTAAGAATAATTTCCCGATAAACTTCTGATCTTCTTCAAAAGAATATCCTTCTTCTTTCATAAAATCCTGATAACGCTTTCCGGCAGACATTCTCTGGAAAGTTTTTACCAAAAGATCATCATGCAGGTCCCATTTCAATTGCTTGTGCTGTCCTGTGAAAAATAATCTCTCAGGATTTTCTTCCAATTTAATTAAAACTTGATTGTTGATGAATTTTTGGTTAGGATTAATCTCAGCATCGGTTTTGATGTATTTGTTTTTACCGATCTCAATCTGATTTTCTGCCAGTTCTTTCAGCGCAACCAAGAAATTTAACTGATAGATGTAGAGATAATAGATTTTCTCTATTCCGGCAAACATATTTTTCTCTAATACATCAAACTTTACAGGATTCTGGTAATAAGAATACACAGTCTGTACTACTTTTTCACGGATTTGTCGTCTTCCTAACATTCAAAGAGCTTTTTTATGGGTGCAAAGATACGAAATTTAAAATTTATGAAATTCGTAGTCTGAGGTGATTTTTGTAATTTTGTGAAACTTTATGAAAGCGCTAAAAACATTAAACCCCTATTTCTGGAAGCACAAAATATTGTTGTTCTGGGGAGTATTATTCATCATTGCAAGTAATTTTTTCAATATATATAAGGTTCAGTTTGTAGGAAAATCTGTGGACGAGCTTACAAAAAACGGGAATTTAGGTTTCAACAGACAGGTGTTAATATATGTTGCCATTATTGTCGGCTGTTCTTTACTCACCGGATTTTTCACCTTCATGATGCGGCAGACTATTATTGTGGCTTCAAGAAGAATAGAATATGAACTTAAAAATAAAATTTACAGACATTATCAGAATTTATCTTTAACGGATTACAAACAAACCACGATCGGAGATTTAATGAACCGTTTGAGTGAAGATGTGGTTGCAGTAAGGATGTATCTTGGTCCGGGCGTGATGTATGTTGCCAATCTGATCGTTCTTGTGGTGATTACCGCAATTTATATGCTTACCACGGATGTTTCTATGACGCTCTGGACTTTGCTTCCCCTTCCTATTTTATCCTTTGCGATTTATAAAGTAAGCTCAATAATCAATCAGAAATCGAAGATCATGCAGAAAAGCCAGTCGGCGATTTCTACTTTTGTACAGGACAGTTTTTCGGGAATCCGCGTTGTGAAATTTTTTGCAAGGGAAAATTATATCAAAAAAAATTATGGAACGAAGGTAACCGACTATCAGAACAAAGCACTGGATCTGGCAAAAACGGAAGCCTATTTCTTTACGATTATTTTATTCGTTATCGGTTTGCTAAATGTTGCCATTATCTGGATTGGCGGACAGAAATACATTGCCGGAGAATTAAGCATCGGTAAAATTGCCGACTTTTTCATGTATATCAATACGCTTATTTTTCCTTTCTCAATGGTTGGCTGGGTTACCTCCGTGAATCAGAGAGCAGAAGCTTCCATGCAGAGAATTAACGAATTCATGGATAAAAAATCTGAAATCGTTAATAAAAACTTCGACAAATATGAAATTAAAGGCGACATTGAGTTCCGAAATGTTTCTTATGTCTATCCAAATACGGGAATCAGAGCTCTGGATAATCTAAGTTTTACTCTGAAAGCCGGAGAATCTTTGGCGATCATGGGAAAGACAGGAAGCGGAAAATCTACGATTGCATTGCTTCTCTGCCGTTTGATTGATCCTACTGAAGGTGAAATTTTAATTGACGGTAAAAATTTAAAAGAACATAATTTAGAAAACTACAGAAATTTCATCGGATATATTCCTCAGGAAAGTTATCTGTTCTCAGATTCTATTGAAAACAACATCGGATTTGCCATCGACAGACCTTCTCATGAAAAAGTGGTGGAATATGCCAAAATTGCTGATGTTGATAAAAATATCGTTGAGTTCAAGGAACAGTACAAAACTATGGTTGGAGAGCGTGGTGTAATGCTTTCCGGAGGTCAGAAACAGCGAATCTGTATTGCCAGAGCGCTGATTAAAGATCCTAACATCATTATTTTTGATGATTCCCTGTCTGCTTTGGATACTGAAACAGAACAGAACATTCTTGAAAATATAGACCGAAAAATCCGTAATGCAACTTCTATAATCATCACACACAGAGAGTCTAGCGCACAGAGAGCCGACAAAATCCTCAACTTAACCGAAATTAACAATTCCGTAACCGCATAGCAAAATCGTTCACAAATGTTAAATAAATCATAAAAAAAATTTTGTGATTAAAAGAAAACTTTTATATTTGTTCTTAACAAGATTAAAAAATATCTAACAATGAGTGAATACAAGGAACGCCATGAAAATGAAATTTTCACGAAGGTGTTAAAAGCAGGGAGAAGAACTTATTTCTTTGATGTGCGCGAGACGAAAGCAGGAGATTATTATCTTACGATTACAGAAAGTAAGAAGAATTTCGGAGAGAATGGAGAAGCTACATTCGAGAAGCATAAAATTTACCTTTACAAGGAAGATTTTAAGAGTTTTCAGGAGATGTTTAATGAGTCCACAGATTTCATCATTAACGAGAAGGGTGAGGATGTAATATCAGAAAAACACGACAAAGACTTCAAAAGCAGATCTTACACCATCGATTCTGACGACGAAGTTTAAAAAAGAATAATTCTAAAAACACAAGCATCTGAAAAAGGGTGCTTTTTTTGTGCCTGTATTTTATCTGCGCAGAATATATTTTTCTTTTTTTTGAGGAAAATAAATTATCAAAAATCTAAAATCCGCCACACAAATAGTTGTGATAGATTCTATTACAGGTACGGATTGTAAATCTGCGCTATCGGTTACCTGCAGTCACCCCAACAACGATTGTTTATCTTCATCAATTTTAAAATAACGTGAATTCGGAGAAAAACATGAGGTGCTTAATGTCTAAAATTAATATTTTAGAATTGAACAAAT